>NZ_BLAY01000005.1 GCF_020521235.1 Microseira wollei NIES-4236
AGTTTTTGTATTTTAGACCGCGCAGGCGGTCAAAGTTTGTATAGAGGCTAGACAAACTAAGCCTGCCTACGCAGGCTGAGAATAGTTTTTGTATTTTAGACCGCGCAGGCGGTCAAAGTTTGTATAGCCGCGACTTTAGTCGTTAGGCGGAATTTATATTATTGTAACCATAAAAGAGGTATAGGGTCATGTTCTAATATAGCCAATCCTGGTAATTGTTCTTTAAGCGATGAGTTTTTGATGTTTGTAAACTCTGGCTCTCGTAAAGCCAGCATCTCTACACCAGCCAATTTTTGTATTACTGCTTTATTCCGTAAATACAATACCCCATCCCAAGGCGCAATATCTATGGCTACACCGTTGCAAGTAGCTTTCCAAAAACTATACTGTCGTCTACAGTATTCACTCCATCTCAAACCAGTAGGTTTTTTATTGTCAGCTTTAAAAATACTGCGTATTGTCCGGATAGGACTTCTATACAACCAATCATATTTTATATATACAGTAGGAATACCAGAGTCTTGATCGGTATCAACACCAAATATCACAACATACTTGGATAGCTTGGCAAGAGTCGGCTGTAAAACTACCTCTGCGGGAATTATTTTATTAGCTGGTACAGGTGCTTGATTGAGTAAAGGTTGATAAAAATCTATAAAGTAAGATTCAGCTTTTGAAACTAATTCCGGATCGTTAGGACAAACCATCCAAGCTAACTTGATAGGACTTTTACGGTTAAGTTTGTTTAGATGTTCAAAACGATGATGGTTTTTCCATCTTGTTAAGAGTTTAATTGCCTTACCTACGTACAAGACTCTCTGGTTAGAGTCAAGGGCAAAGTAAATAGCCGGACAATCAGGTAAACTGTCCCGTTGTGCTAAATATTAAAATGGTAGTTGAGATAAATCAAATTCAGGAAACATAAAAACTATGATTCTGGCAATGGTGTCATGGTAAAATGATTAAGCGATCGCACATCATAAGACGCAGCAGCCACAGCGCTAACCAACCTTTCATCAAGCGTCAGTAGCGGCGCACTAACTTGCTGAGAAAGCGCAACATAACACGCATCATACGCGGTAATTCCATAATTCAAACCGATATTAACAGCTTCTTCCATTAACTCAGCTGTGGAAACTACTCGTAATGGTAAAGCTTTGAGACTGCCTAAATTTCCTTGCGCTAGAGCAACAGCATAACGCCCAGCACGGACATATTTCCAGAGGATATTAGCAGACTCGATATAAAACAGATCGGGTACGTATATTTCAGTCTCAGGAGAGGAAAGGCGAGCAAATAGATCCACTACTTTAGAGGATAGTGGATCTGGAATAAATTGCTTGATGCCTACACTTGCATCTACAACGCATCGGAGAGGTGTTGTCATCTGTCGCGGTCTTCTCTTAGTAAAATGGTACTATCAGGTAGTCCGAGATCTTGTGGTAGCGACTCGCGGCGTCGGTTGATCTCAGCCAAAATTTCTTGTACAGACTTGTTAGGCGCTTCTACTTGAGGTGGTTTTGTTTCACTTTTCAAAGCACTTTCTAACAGTGTAAGCACTTGTACATCAATTGAGCGATTTTGCGCTGCGGCTAATTGTTGCAATTTTGCATACAATTCATCGGGAAAGTTTTCCAAGTAAAGGGTTGCCATACATTTACCTTGAAATAGTTTTTCCTCAATTGTACATAACAACTACTGCACCCGCTACTCTTCTGTTCCCAAAACCTTACCACCTGTCATCAAATAACCGATTTGTTCCACAGTAGCGTTGCTAGCATCTAGGATATCCACGAATTTTCCTTCATACATGACGGCGATGCGATCGCTCATCATCATCACCTCTTCTAATTCGGTCGAAATATACAGGATTGCCGCCCCTCTTTCGCGTTCAGCTAATAGTTTTTGCTGCAGGTATTCCGTCGCCCCCACATCCAATCCCCGCGTCGGTTGCATGGCGATAATTAAATCTGGTGCCCCAGAAAGTTCTCGCGCCACTACAACTTTTTGTTGATTCCCACCCGATAATTGACTAACTTTAACAGATGGATTTTCAGCCCGAATATCAAACTTGTTCATTGCCGATGTGGCGCTATCATTGATTATCCCATACTGAAGCAACCAACTACGACAGAAAGGCAACAAATAAAAAACTTTCAAAATCAGATTTCTAGCGATGCTAAATCCCAAAACCAACCCCATTTTTTGGCGATCTTCAGGAATATAAGCGATCTCCCGCCTTGGCGAGGAGGGGTTAGGGGGGAATCGGCTAATTGTTCCCGCAGCCAGAGGGCGTAAGTTTGCTAAAGCATCCGCCAATTCCCTTTGTCCATTCCCATCTACTCCAGCAATTCCTAATATTTCCCCGGCGTGCAATTGAAACGAAACATCACGCACAGCCAATAATTTTCGGTCATCCTGCACTTGCAATCCTTGTACTTCCAACACCACCGACCCCAATTTTTTTGCAGGTTTATCCAACTGAAATAATACTGCCCTTCCTACCATCAATTCGGCTAATTGCTGACGGTTTGTATCGGCGGTTCTTGTCGTCGCGACTACCTGTCCTCGCCGCAACACGGTAACGGTATCGCAGAGATTCATTACTTCTTCTAACTTATGACTAATAAAAATAATTGTCTTGCCATTTGCAGCATGGCGTAAAATATTAATCAAAACCTCTACTTCTGGTGGAGTTAATACCGCTGTTGGTTCATCTAAAATCAGCAGTTGTGCTTGGCGGTAAAGTGCTTTGAGAATTTCCACTCGCTGCTGCACGCCTACGGGTAAATCTCCCACTTTTGCTAAAGGATCGACCTCCAAATTGTAGGATTTTGATAGAGATGAAATTGTCTCGGCTTTCTGCTTTAAATTTAGCCGCCAATTCCAGTTTTTGCCGAGGATAATATTTTCCGTGACGGTGAGTTGGGGGACTAGCATGAAGTGCTGGTGAATCATCGCGATGTTGCGCGCGATCGCATCGCTAGGCGAAGATATTTTTATCAACCGATCTTCCAGATAAATTTCTCCGAAATCTGGCTGATAAAGTCCGCACAAGATATTCATCAAAGTTGTTTTACCTGCCCCATTCTCGCCCAGCAACGCATGAATTGAACCGCGACTGACGGTTAAACTGATATTGTCATTGGCGACAAAATTGCCAAAGCGTTTGGTAATGTTTTCAAGGCGTAAATATGTCATGGTAATTTTGGATTTTAGATTTTTGATTAAGATTCCCAGACTGAAGTCTGGGGCTACACAAACGAAGTCCGCCTGCGCGGACTTTTTGATAATTTCAACCCGCGCAGGCGGGTTTTGTTTGTGTAGCCGCGAATTCCATTCGTTATGGCTAGTTCAACCCGCGCAGGCGGGTTTTGTTTGTGTAGCCGCGAATTCCATTCGTTATGGCTTGACGCATCGAGTATCTTTGCCATTTTCCTTGCAAGGTTCAAACATAATTTTTTTAGCCAAAATTGCCTGTTTTGTCTGCATTGCTTTTTGCTGCACCTCCTGGGAAACCATCGCGCCAAACTTGCCCAGGTGTAAAATTTCTGGATTTTCTAAACCAATCGTGTAAATCTCTCCCTTCAGATTTCCCTTCACCGCCAAATCTGCTAAATAAGCAATTGCCAAATCAATTCGCTTCACGGCACTGGTTAACACCGCCTTGGGCGCAACATCCAATTGATCTGCCGTATTCCCAAAGGCAAATATGCCCTTTTCCGCAGCAGTTTGCAGCACAGCAGGCGAGGCATTATCTAACCACTGATAAACCACATCCACTCCCGAAGAAATTAAAGCCAGCGTTGCTTCTTTCGCCTTCGCCGCATCATTCCAGTCACCCGTATAACTGGAAGCAATTTTAATATTCGGCTTCACAGACTTCGCCCCTAATTCAAATCCGCGCAATTCTTCATCTGTCGCTTGAAATGACTGTGCTGCAAGATAAGCCAATTGCCCCGATTTTGTCATCGCAGCCGCAATAATTCCGCAGACATAACTTGCTTGCAGGTGATCGATGCGTAACGAGGCAATATTATTTCCCTTGACGTTACCATTCACACCCACAAAAAAGGTATTGGGAAATTGCGCCGCTACTTGTTGAATCGCTGCATCAAATTGTCCGCCGTGGGCAAATACTACTTTATAACCTCGCCGCGCAAAGTCGGACATCGCTTCTGCTTGATCTGCTGGCTGGACTTTTTCTACATAAGCGGTTTCAATTCCCAGTTTTTCTTTCGCCGTTTGTACGCCTTGATAACCAGATTGATTCCAAGCTTGATCGGTGATAATTCCCGGTAAAACAATGGCAACTGGGAAATTTTTATCCGTTTTTGTGGTTTGGGTATTGCTGTTGCAAGCTTTCAGCAATAAACTCGTTCCCAAGGCGGCCCAACTGTATAACAGGAATCTGCGCCGAGTTACGTTTTCTGTCATGGGCGAAGCTCTCCCATACTCCTCGCTATGTAGTTATGTTACAGCTAGAGGTGGGATTTTGCGTTCGCGTTCGCTAACGCTTGCGGATGCGCGGATTCGTGCGGTCGGCATATCGCTTAACCCCAGATCAGATGATGAATTAGCGCGTCAGACCGCCAACACCAGGGCAGCTGGCGCGTAAATCTACCCCGGTCTTGTTAAACTCAGCTTCCCAATGGGCATGATAAATGATGACGCTTGAACGGATTCAGGGAGAATGACTGGGATGAAAGTGCTTGCAGATGCTGCGATCGTAGGATATCAAATTACCGAACAACTTTATACAGGTTCGAGAACGTTAGTTTATCGAGCAATTCGAGAGTCTGACCAGAAGCAGGTGATTTTGAAGCTGCTGCGAAACGAAATGCCCACCTTTAGCGAGTTGGTGCAGTTTCGCAATCAGTACGCCATTATGCGTGGAATTACTGAGATATACAGTAGCAATATATCGGGAGTTATCCAACCTTATAGTCTAGAACCTTGCGGGAATGGCTACGTTCTCGTGATGGAAGACTTTGGCGGGATTTCTCTATCGCAATTTACCCAAGGACACCCGCTAGAGATCGCTACATTTGGTGCGATCGCAATTCAACTCGCGGATATCCTGCACCACCTGTACCAACACCGGGTTATTCATAAAGATATTAAACCTGCCAACATCCTGATTCATGAAGAAACCAAACAAGTCAAATTAATTGACTTTTCCATCTCGTCACTTTTAGCCAGAGAAACTCAAGAAATCCAAAATCCCAACGTTTTAGAAGGAACCCTTGCCTATTTATCACCAGAACAAACCGGACGCATGAATCGCGGGATTGATTATCGCAGCGATTTTTATTCCTTGGGGGTGACGTTCTATCAACTACTTGCTGGGAAACTGCCGTTTCAATCCGATGACCCAATGGAGTTAGTTCACTGTCACCTGGCAAAAACTGCACGACCGCTACACGAGGTCAATTCATCTGTGCCTGTCGTATTATCAAAAATTGTGGCGAAATTGATGGCAAAAAATGCCGAAGATCGCTATCAAAGTGCAATGGGATTGAAGCACGATTTGGAAAATTGTCTGCACCAATGGAAAGAAACGGGAACGATTGCGGAGTTTGAGATTGGGCAACAGGATAGGAGCGATCGCTTCATTATCCCAGAAAAACTTTACGGTCGAGAAACCGAAGTTGCCACCTTATTATCAGCCTTTGATCGCGTCGCTAACGGCAGCAGCGAACTGATGCTAGTTGCAGGCTTTTCCGGCATTGGTAAAACTGCCGTAGTGAATGAAGTTCACAAACCAATTGTGCGTCAGCGCGGCTATTTTATCAAAGGGAAATACGACCAATTTCAGCGCAACATTCCTTTCTCTGCCTTTGTGCAAGCCTTCCGCGATTTAATGGCGCAATTGTTGGGGGAAAGTAAGGCTCAACTCTCACAATGGCGAAGCAAAATCCTGCAAGCTGTAGGCGAGAACGGGCAGGTTATTATTGATGTTATTCCCGAACTGGAACGGATTATTGGCAAACAGCCACCTGTACCGGAATTATCCGGCAGTGCGGCGCAGAATCGGTTTAACTTGCTGTTCCAGAAGTTTATTCAAGTCTTTACTACTAAAGAGCATCCGTTGGTGATGTTTTTGGATGACTTGCAGTGGGCAGATTCGGCATCGCTTTGTTTGCTGAAACTGTTGTTGAGTGAAACGGAAACCGGATATTTGCTATTGCTGGGTGCTTATCGAGATAATGAAGTGTTTCCAGCACATCCGTTGATGTTGACGCTGGAGGAAATCAAAAAAGCAGGTGCAACGATTAATACAATTACCCTGGCACCGCTGCATCAGGTGGATATCAATCAGTTGGTAGCAGATACGATCTTTTGCTCAAAAGAATTAGCGCAACCCTTGACGGATATAACATATCATAAAACCAAGGGTAATCCGTTTTTTGCCACGCAGTTTCTTCAGGCATTGTATAGCGAACGCTTGATTGCATTCAACCAGAAAGAACACCACTGGGAATGCGATCTAGCGCAGGTAAAAGCCGCTGCCCTCAACGATGACGTGGTCGAGTTTATGGCAGCGCAGTTGCAAAAATTGCCTGACCAAACGCAAGAAATGCTGAAGTTAGCCGCTTGTATTGGCAACTCTTTTGATTTGACGACGTTGGCGGTTGTGTCGGAAAAATCGCCAGTTGATGCGGCTGCGGATTTGTGGAAAGCGTTGCAGTCAGGGTTGATTCTGCCGATTAGTGAAACCTATAAGTTTTTCCAAAACAATGACGCAAAATCTACTCAAGATATATCGGTTCCCTACAAGTTTTTGCACGATCGCGTCCAACAAGCTGCCTATTCACTCATTCCCGACGACCAAAAACAAACGACCCATTACCACATCGGACAACTGCTGCTGCAAAAGATATCAAAAGAAGCCAGAGAAGAGCGAATTTTTGAACTGGTTAATCAATTAAACTATGGAACTACTTTAATTACCGAACAAAAAGAACGAGATGAATTAGCCGAACTCAATCTCATTGCCTGTGGCAAAGCGAGAGTCGCCACCGCCTATCAAGCGGGGCGTGAATATGCCAGCATTGGATTGTCAATGCTAGGAGAAAAACCTTGGCAACAGCAATATGAAATGAGTCTAGCATTCCATGACTTAGGGGCTGAATTAGCTTGGCTATGCGGTGACTTTGAGGCAATGGATCGTTTGATTGAGATGGTGATCGAGCAAGCACACACTTTACTTGAAAAGGTTAATGTTTACCACATCAGGATTCTAGCCAATTTCTCCCAGAATAAACTGACCGAAGCCATTGCGATTGCCCAACAAATCTTGCAACAGTTGGGTGTGACTTTTCCCGAAACACCCACAGAGCATGACATTCAACAGGCAATTGCAGAGATTGCACAACTGATTGGAGACAGGGAAATTGAAGACTTTGTTAACCTGCCGATGATGACCGAGGTCGAAAAAATCGCCATTGTTCAGATTGCCAATAGCATCATAGCAGCCGCTTACATCTCTGGGTCTCCCTTGTTTCCATTGCTGGTTACCTTGTCAGTCAAGCTATCTATTCAATATGGAAATACATCAGTTTCCCCCTTTGCTTATGCTAGCTATAGCATCATTGCTTGTAATCTTTTGCAAGATGTGGATATAGGGGTAAAGTTCGGTCATTTGGCACTTCGGGTCGTCTCCAAACTGGATGCTAAAGCTGTCAAGCCAGAGATATTCAGTGTGGTGGGATTATTCATATTACACCGCAAATCTCACATTAAAAAAACGCTACCGCTTCTGCAAGAGGGGTATGCGGCAGCGCTAGAAGTCGGAAACCTGGAATACGTCGGATATACTGCCCACAAGTTTTGCCTCAATTCTTTTTGGTGCGGTCAGCCCCTTGCTACTTTGGAGCAGGAGACTCGCGCCTACTGCAATGGATTGATGCAATTAAATCAACTGACAACAGCTAATTGGTGTCGCATCTATTGGCAATCTATTTTAAATTTGCTGGGGCTGGGGTCTGAGCCTATTATTTTGTCTGGGGAAGCCCTCCAAGAAGCAGAATTTCTGCCCCTACTGCTCGAAGCCCATGACTTGTTTGGGTTGTATTTCTTTTATTTATACAAGCTGATGCTTTGCTACCTGTTTGGGGAAATTGAATCAGCTCAAAACCATGCAGTTGAGGTCAGACACTATTTAATGGCTGTTGTTGGAACTGTTGGTGAACCCGCATTTTATTTCTATGATTCTTTGACCGTTCTAGCAGCTAGTATTCCACAATCAGAGAAGACATCAGAGGCATTAGGGCGGGTGGAAGAAAACCAAACGCAATTACAACAGCACTGGGCGCACTATGCCCCCATGAATCACCAACATAAGGTTGACTTAGTAGAAGCGGAAAAATGCCGCGTTTTAGGCAAGAATTATGAAGCAGGAGATTGGTACGATCGCGCCATCTCTGGAGCCAAAGCCAACGGATACATCCAAGAAGAAGCACTTAGCAACGAACTCGCTGCTAAATTCTACCTCGACTGGGGTAAAGAAAAAGTTGCCGCAGGCTATATGCAAGCAGCCTACTACTGCTACGCCAAATGGGGAGCCAAAGCCAAAGTTGAAGATTTGGCAACCCGCTATCCGAAACTGCTGAGTCCAATTTTGCAAAGATTGCATATTAGCGATATCTCACCCCTCGCCACTTCGGTTAATACCCTTATTTCCCTGCACCAAACTGTCTCCAGTACTGCCACTTCTATCTCTAACCTGCTCGATCTCGGCACTCTCCTTAAAGCGGCTCAAACACTCTACAGCGAAATCCATCTCGATAAACTACTTGCTACTTTAATGCAAGTCATTGTCGAAAACTCTGGAGCCGATAAAGCGGCTCTATTTCTCGAGCGCGACGGCGAGTTAGAAGTGGCTGTCGAATATTTAAATAATGCCATTGAGTGCTTGTCTCCCAAGTCTGTAAATGAGTGCAAGCACTTCCCATCAGCCGTGATTCACTATGTAGAACGCACCTTAGAAACCGTCATTACCGATGCTAAAACCCATCCCAGCATTGTTAGCGATCGCTATTTCACCCAACACCAACCCCAAAGTCTGTTGTGTACCCCCATTCTGAATCAAGGCAAGCTAATTGGCGTGTTGTATCTAGAAAACTCCCTCACCAGCCAAGCATTTACTAGCGAGCGCGTCGAATTGCTCAAATTCCTCTGTTCCCAAGCCGCAATTTCTCTACAAAATGCGCGACTCTATCAACAATCCCAAACTTATGCCGAACAACTGCGCCAGAAATCTCAGCAATTGGAGCAAACCTTACAAGAACTTCAAACAATGCAACTGCAACTGGTGCAGAAGGAAAAAATGTCGGCTTTAGGCAATTTGGTAGCAGGCGTAGCCCATGAAATCAACAACCCAGTTGGCTTCCTCAAAGGCAACATCCAACCTGCCCTCGACTATATCAAAGACTTGTTTGGCTTAATCGATTTATATCAAGAAAAATACCCCAATCCCGATGCGGAGATTGAAGATGAAATCGAAACAATTGATTTAGAATTCTTACGCGAAGATTTACCCAAATTGGTTAGATCAATGCAAGAAGGAGTCGCTCGCATCGGTAACATCAGCACTTCACTGCGAACCTTCTCCCGTGCTGATAGCGACACTCCCGTTCCCTTCAACTTGCATGAAGGACTCGACAGCACGATATTGATTCTCAAACATCGCCTCAAAGCCAACGAAAATCGTCCAGAGATTAAAGTCATCAAAAACTACGGTCAGATTCCTAACGTTGAATGCTTTGCCGGACAGCTCAATCAGGTGTTTATGAATATTCTGGCGAATGCCATCGACGCGCTGGAAGATGCAAATATAGGCCGCAGTTTTGCAGAGATTAAAGCTCAGCCAAATTGGATTGCCATTACCACCGAATGGGTCGAAACTCAGAACGCAGTTTGTGTTAAAATTAAAGACAATGGCACGGGAATTCCCGAATCAGTGAAGCACAAGATTTTCGACCATCTCTTCACCACTAAAAGCGTTGGCAAAGGGACAGGATTGGGGTTAGCGATCGCTCATCAAATTGTGACTCAAAAACACAATGGTTTGCTCGAAGTCAACTCTACCTTCGGTCAAGGTTCGGAATTTATCATCACACTCCCTGTCAAGACTAATGTGTAGTTATGTTAAGGCAAGGCAGTGGTGAGAGCTTTCGCTCCGTTCGTAGTAGGCACTTGGGCGCCCCTCGTAGTTGCAAGATAAAATAATCAAATAGTTCAGTAGCTTATTGTTCTATGGATCGCGGCTACAAAGAGGATCTTGCTTACATTCACGATGTGGGATTTGGCACTTTCGCCACTCAATCCGCACCCGGATTACTAGAAATATTGCGCCAAAAAGGTATAGAAAAAGGTCTAATTGTCGATTTAGGATGCGGTAGCGGCATTTGGGCAAAATCCCTCACCGAAGCCGGATATAATGTTTTGGGGATAGATATATCCGATGCGATGATAGATTTAGCCAGGAAAAAAGCACCCAAGGCTAATTTCCAAACAGCATCTTTACTAAAAGTAGAAATACCAAAATGCAATGCCGTCACTTCAATCGGAGAATGCTTAAATTATCAATTTGACGAACATGGCTTAACCGAAATTAAACAACTATTCGCTCGAATATACGAAGCATTGCGCCCAGGCGGATTATTTATTTTCGATATTCTGCAACCAGGATCTTTAACCGTTTCCAATCCCCACCAAACTTATTACGAAGGGGAAGAATGGGCAATTTTGCTGGAAAAAGAAGAAGATAAAAAAAGCAGTACGTTAACTCGCAAAATGACAATATTCCGTCAAGTAGGCGAGCTTTACCGCAAAAGTGAAGAAATTCACTCTGTTCGATTGTATAAAAGTGCTGAAATTGCCAAAGAACTGCGGCAAGTTGGCTTTCGAGTCAGAATCATTCGCGGATATGGAGAATTAACATTTAGAAAAGCTCACGTTGGATTTATAGCAACAAAAGTATCGTGAAGAACAAGCAGAGATTAATTATAGCAGTCAGCATTTTCCTCCTGCTCACTCTCACACCAAAAGCAGTATTGGCAAATGCAGGTAGTCCGATGATGTGGTTCGGTCTCTTTCACCTTGCATTTGGGAACGCGCTGATAGGAATACTCGAAAGCTGGGTAGTAAAAAAAGTACAAAAATTGAATATTGAAGCATGGAAGATCGTATTAGGAAACTATCTATCAATGTTTTTTGGTCTTTACTACATCGCTCCATTTTTGGCAGTTGCAGCGGGAAATCGTGATTTTTGGCGTGCAACAAGAGCAGTCGAAGAATATAAGCTGGGAGGCTTTCTAGTCGGAATGTTTTTTGCTTACCTTGCCACACTATTCCTGGAATATCCATTCTTTAAATGGGCTATAAACCCAGAAAATAAATCAAAAGCTCTCCCAGCAACCTTATTGTCAAATACAGTCTCATACCTGAGCATGACAGGAATTTATTTTATAATAAATTTGCCAGAGAGTAAGTGGTAAAAAAGTGACCATCTGCAACGAATACAACATCGGCCTTTACTTGTTTTGTGCTTGGTAGTTGCCCAAAAATAACAGTTTTATCGCGCTCTGATAAAATATTATTTTCAGGACTTACGCAAAAAAACAAAGGGCGATCCGAAAAATCGTGGGTGTAGAGGCGCTCTATTGACGCATCACCTTTGTTTTTGGCCCCGCGTGCTAGAGTCCTGATTTTAATAAAGAGCGGAAAAACAGATGGCGCCTGCTCTATGATTTACCATCCTTATCTTCCTCTGCTTCAATTACAGCTTGTGGCAGTGTTTGATATAGTTTCCGGTTGCATTGGAATTACTCTGTGTAGGGGCAATTACCAATTACCAATTACCAAGAAAGCCAATCATTCCGATGCAACCGGATTTAATATGAGAGTTATATTTGACAAAATGAAGTTTATGGGTTCAGTCATGCCTACTATCGATATGACCTTCCCGCTCTGGGGTTTAGCAATCTTCATTCTGTGGACGATTGCGATCGTTATCCTTCTACTCGCAGTCAGGATTCGTCATCTATCTGCCGGTGGATCTGTAAAAGATTTCGCCACACAGAACGATGAAAGCTTGCTTTGGCGACTATTTCGGGTGCAGTCCAACTTGGTAGAAAACCTGCCTTTGTATATAGGAGTTGTTTTCCTCCTGACAGTTCGAGGCGTATCCGGAATAGCCGTAGATTCGCTTGTAGTTGTATACATTGTATTTCGGCTTATACACTCAGCGATTCACATAGCTGGTATCGATCCAACGTTTAGGTTATTAAGCTTAGTGATTCAGTTAGTCTGCTTGGTCGCCTTAACTGTTCTAGCAATTTTCTAGTTTTGGATGCTTGCAGCAAGTGTTGGTAGGATTCAATCAAAGGATTTAGCCCACAGATGAGTATAGAAAAACTCTCCATCGCTCGCCTGACAACTGATGAATGGGAAAAAGCAATAGATAGCATTACGCTGTTTTGGGATACCGCACCTAGTCAGGAAACAATTGTCAAATTTCTGAGCAATTCTCAAAACATTTTGTTGTCAGCAGAGCTAGATGATGCGCCAGTCGGTCAACTCATTGGTTATATTCTCGATCGCTGGGATAAAAATGAACCAATGTTATTTTTGTATTCAATCGATGTGGCAGAACCCTACCAACGCAGAGGAATTGGAAAAGCATTAATCGCAGCAGTCAGAAAACTTGGTCGGATAGAGGGTTGCTCCGAAGCATTTGTGTTAACGAATGAAAGCAATCTTCCAGCTATGCAGTTGTATCAATCTACGGGGGGGAAAAGATCGAACCCAGATGATGTTGTGATGTTTGAGTACGATTATTAGTTGCAGAAATCCTTGAGGTGGCAAGAGATGGCATCATTACAGGAATTTTTGGCGGCAAATCAGCAGAGGGATATTTTGGCGATCGCTCAATACATAGAAGCTCATATTGCGCTCAACTGGCAAACCCTAATTCACAAGAATATTGATAAGTTAGTGGGCGTATTCAACAAAGCCGGTGATATGGCCTATGGAATGTATCTAGGCTGGCTATTTCTCCCCATTCACAAGCAACTTAAACAAGCCCAATTGCGTCCCGAACCGAGATTTCCTGGAGATTTCAACATCTCAAGAGAATGGGGTAATCAAGAACAAACCGATCAACAACGTTGGATGTGGAGTACGATTGAATCAGCAGAAGGAAAGTCACTGGGAACCATTGTTACCATTACTTTTCACGACCACACCCAGTTTCGCATCCCTCAAAAACCCCAGATTATCGCCTTAACAGAAACGAGCAAAGAAGCTGTTGTAGAGACGCTGTCCCAACGTTCCGCTGATTTCAAAAACGCACTTGAATTCCAGATTGAATACGCAGATTACTTGCGAAATTTAGAGCGTGTTTGAAAAGTATTTGATCCCCCCATGCCCCCCTTTTTAAGGGGGGGTAAAGCGAGTAAAGCTTTCCCTTTTTAGGGAAAATTAGCGTATTCAAAGTCCCCCTTTTTAAGGGGGATTTAGGGGGATCTCCAACCAGTAAAGGTATCGCGAATCATGTCACTCTCCGAAAAACCAGAACGTTCCGCACTAACTGCAAGAGCAGTAGCAGCAGCAGTATCTATTGCTACTGCCCACGGTATAAATATTGATGAACCCCAGGTAATAGCTGATGCTTATTCCGTGCGAATCCATCTAAAACCTGCACCAATCGTTGCGCGTGTAAGTACCATCACCTCTTTGCTACGCTCTCCGATCGAATCATGGCTTTTGCGCGAACTTTCGGTGGCTGAATTTCTGGCATCAAAAGGCGCGAACGTAGTCCCACCCAGCGATATTTTGCCACCAGGGCCGCACTATTATGATGGATTGTTTATGACTTTCTGGCGATACTTCCAACCAGTATCTGATGCCTTACCAGAATCGGCAATTGTGGGAAAAATGCTAGCCGAATTGCACGCCGTTTTGCGCGATTATCCTGGGTATTTACCGCTTTTAGCACCGCCACTAAACGATATTCCAAGAGGACTTGAGCGGATTGAACGTGCTGGCGATATCCTCCCCAAAAGTGACTTGACGCTATTACAAGAAACCTACGATAAACTGCTTCCTCAATTGAACAATTCAGCTAGTTTGTTGCAGCCATTGCACGGGGATGCCCATGCTTTCAATTTAATCCCGACTGCGGATGGATTGCTGTGGAACGATTTTGAGGATACTTGCATCGGTCCGGTTGCTTGGGATTTGATTAACCTTGACGACGAGGGGAGGGCAGCTTACCCAGACGCCCCCGACTCTGCGACGCTGGAACCTTACATCAAGATGCGACAGCTACATGGGATTGTCTGGGTGTATGCATTGCTGCCTGAGTTTCCTAACTGGGTTGCACATGTCAAAGTCATGCTGGATGATTTGCGCGAGCGATCGCAAAGGTTACATTAGTATTTGCGACAGACCGATCAAAAAGTTCGTTCACTTCCCACTTCTCGGAGTCGTTTTGCTATGCCCCAAAGACTATACGTACACAACTTCAGATGCCTAGAAAACTTTGAACTAACCCTCAAGGAGATGCCATCTGCTCTGTTACTCCCTTCCCGCCGGAAGAATTTGTACTGAATGAACCGCGAAGACGCGAAGAACACGAAGGAAGAGAAAAGAAGAAGTACATAATTTTCTACCGGGATGGGAGTAATTGGAAAAAACGGTTCAGGTAAATCAACTATTTCTCATGTCTTAGAGGTATTTCAGTCCATCAGTCGAGTCACAAATAGAGTTCGCGATCTTGTCAAGTCAAAGGATTTCGCTCGTGGAAGGTCTGATGTTCCGATCCGATTTGAACTAGAAGTATTACTTGATGCCACCGGACATGATATGATAGACAATCCGAGCAAGTAGGTTATCGTTAAGCCGAGACAAGCAATTGCTCCTCAGGACTAACACTTAAATCATCCTTGTGTTTGAACACCAATAGGGTAATATCATCAAACACCTTTTGTTCTCCAATAAATCGCCGCAGGTCTTCAATTACGGCTTGCTTGATTTGCGCGGCATCCAAATGCCAATGAGAGCTAACTACGTCACACAGCCTTCCCAGTCCGTAGAAGTTTTTATGGATATCTATGGCTTCCGGAATGCCATCCGTATACAGAACTACCCCATCTCCGGGCTGTAACTCCACCGTTGTATGGCTAATTAAATCTGCAATATCCTCATCTAAACCAATGAGCATTCCTAACTCGATTGTGTCCACCCGTTCCACAGCACCGGACTTTCTCACCACTAAGGTTTCTTCATGGAAACCACTGATACTGAGCAGACCAGAAGCATAGTTGAGAATAGCGAGGGTCAGGTTTTTATCGGAATTCATCCGTTGCACGTTTTTATAAATCGTGCGGTTTAAGGTATCTAAAAATTTCACCGGGTCGTATTCTTGTACTTCCTTGAGCGTTCGCACAGCGGTTTGAGTCATCAGCATCAGCAGACCACTTTCTAATCCGTGTCCCGTTACGTCACCAATCCCTAAAGTGACAATACCTTCTGTCTCGAGTACGTCATAATAATCACCTCCTACTTCATCGGCAGGAGCCATATAACCAGCAATATCTAAACCTTCAATATTTTCGAGTTCTTCAGGTTTAGGCAGGAGCATCTGCTGAATTTGACGTGCAACATCAAGTTCTGCTCCCATTCGCAGGTTTTCCTGCTTCAGCTTCTGGTTGAGGGCGATAATTTCTTCGTTAGCGGTGGCGAGTTCGGAGGTGCGTTCTTTGACTTTGCTTTCCAAGGTAGCATTGGCATGGCGTAAATCGGCTTTGGCTTTGTCATTTTCGCTGAGTACTGCACCTAACAACAGAGTTGTAAGAGCAATAACACCAACAAAGGAATCCAGCAGTAGCAAGGATTCATTTTGGGAATTGCGAACAAAGTAGCCAAAGCCTTTTGCTGTTCCGACTACAGCAATTAAGCAAAGGATAACGGTTAGTAAGGTAGAGCCGGGTTGATGGAAGCGAAAGGCTGCCCAAACGATTAGGGGAATGACCATGAATTCGATTGGATAGCCGCCGCCAAAAGCAATGCGGCTGACAGCAATGACCAAGAAGAATAAAACGGCTGCTTCCATCCACCGTTTTTTAAACCGTTGGACTGCCTGCCTGCTGTTCTGACTCCAGGCTAGGAATAAAGGAGTGAAGATTAGAACGGCAAACTGCTCGGAAAGTGTCCAGGTTAAGACAACTGTGGGGTAGAGCGACCAGGGTATTTTGCCATAAAAATAGAGGATAGCGGGAGACATGATTCCTGAAGGCATACAACCGATAAATGCTCCCACAATCATAAAAATTACAACATCTTTTACCTGATTTAGGATGTAGCGATTGCCGATCAACCGTCGTACCAGATAAGCGGCAAAGATGCTGATAAATGTCTCTGATACGGTAACCCATAACGTAGTGACAAATCCATAGGACGATAACTGACCCAAGTAGCAGCCAACAAACACTCCTATCCACATGGGATAGCCCCATATCAAAGTAGCTGCCAGTGAAGTTCCCGCAGGAGGCCATAGAGGGACAACATCACCAGGTAGGGTAATAAAGGCAAGGGCTAACTTAGCAGTCGCATAGTAGGCGATCGCAACCAGAGCCGTTTTCAACCAAAAGTTCCAGTCCCTAAAAGATGAAGGAAAAAGTTTTCTTAAAAATGGGTTAACTTTCATAGGTTCTTTCCAATTTTTCAATCCTCGGATAGTACGACCAGAGCAAGTCGGAGGTGAAGCTTCAGGGGTGCTTCGTTCATGATTTGAGGCGATTCATGCTGCCAATGTCATCCACAAGGACATTAACCCCGCCAATATCGTCTTACACCCCGAAACCGGACAACTTAAAATCATTGATTTTGGCATTGCCAGCGTCTTAAGTCGGCAAAATCCTACGCTGACAAACCCCAATTGTCAACAACATTGTCTTCCAGCCTTTGGATATCGATGGCTCTCCCGTAAATCAGTTGATAAGTTTTCCTAATCAAACATACAAGCTAATAGCTTTTCACGGAGATGATCAAAATTACTAAACCCATAACCCTGACGGAGAATTAACTTAATTTTATTGTTGATACCCTCCATTACACCGCTGGTTGTTCGGCTAATAAAATAATTACAAATATGTTCTAAGTGCTGGCGAATAGTTTGAGCAACTTTCCCTAAAACAATTTCAGCATAACTTAACCATTTTTTCATTTTTATTAGTCCCATCTCGACTGTACTGGTTTCATAAATTTCTCTAAACTCCTCTTTTAGTTCATCAGCAATTGTCACAACTGCTGAGTTTGATAAAAGCTGTGCTAGTTCAACTTTTTCTGATTCATTCAAATCGGCACCATTTTTTAAAAGCAAGCACCGATTCTTTAAACCTTTTAACTCCAAGGCTAACCGAATTTTATTCAGAGCTTAATTTACCAATTTCATCACATGGAACCGATCGATAACTATGACAGCATTTGGGAAAGCTTCGGTAATCACTCTTCTACATCCTCCCCACATATCAACGCTGACCTCTTTGACTTTTGCTCTCACTGACAAAGGTTGTTTTTCTAACACTTTAATTATTTCTTCACTTTGATGGCTGTCAATCGCCTCAATTAAGGCTCCTCGGTCAATATCGCTGACTACTGTGACAAATTTTCTTTGACCTTTAAGCCTGCTAAACTCATCCAGACTTAGACGGTAAGGATCGCCCCAATCTTTTTTTTTCGGCGGCTAATCCGATGAAAAATTCCTTGGACTTCTTTGGCACTAATGCCTTCATTTCTACTGACTTGTTCGGTGGCTAGCTGTTTAACTTGTTCATAAATATATAATTCATATCTTTGGGTGTACTTTCGCCCCATCTCCATCCACTCTAAACGTTCTGTAGAATATCTTGAACAGTGATGACAATAAAATTGTCGGCGGGGAACTTGTAGATAAACTTCTTGCCCACAGATAGCTAAATCCCGCACAAAAAAAAATTGTGCGAGTTTGATTGATATCATCCGTATAGGTTTGGCAATGTGGGCAAACCGTCCCTTCATTTAAAAACTGGAGTTTTAGAATAATGAACTTTGGCTCTTGACAACAAGTAAAAACTGTCACATTCGGTAAATTTAACAGCGCATCTAAATGAAAGTCCATCACTAAGTTACCCCAATCAACAGACTTAACTGCATCAGTCGATTTTTTCAAGATAATTAACCAGCTTGTTTTAGGGAAAGGGCTAATACTTATAGCGAGGATGCGAGCTGGTTAATTATCTTCAGTTTAATGACTTGGCCTGGATATTTTGTAGCTTATGTTACTTTTTCCACCTCGACCCCGAAAGACCCGTTCCTTAAGTAACAATTCTTTTACACTCAGCTTGGCTTGCATAGAGTCAAAGTAGGCAGCGACTTCTCTTGTATTGTACTTTCTGGGAAACTATAGCGGATTGCAGCCGTATGAGGTACGGCTTCGTTTGTGTAGCGGCACCCTTAAGGGTGCCGCTACACAAACGAAGCGATTTCGCTTTCCCTTACTCGCTTGCAATCTGCTGTAAAGGGCAAAAAAGGTGCCGTACTCTCGGCTAACACACCCTACAGGATTTTAACTGCCCAACAGAGAACGATAACGCCCTAAAGCAGTCAGCGGGAAATGTTGAAAGTACAGATGATATTTCAGATAAAAGTGACAGGGGAAACCCGTACCTGTAAAGTAACTTTCATCCCAAGTACCATCCGCACGTTGAGTTTCAACTAAATAATTTACTCCCCGTTCAATCGCTGCTTTGGCATAATTTCCAGTTGCTTCACCTGCTGCTAGTAAACCAATTAATGCCCACGCAGTTTGAGAGGCGGTACTCTCTCCTTTTCCTTTCAAACTGGGGTCATTATAACTGCGGCAAGTTTCGCCCCATCCACCATCTTTGTTTTGGCAGGAAACTAACCATGCTGCACCGCGTTCTATATTTTGCCGATGAGATTTCGGCGCAACTAAAGCAAGTGCAGCGAGTACTCCACTCGTTCCATAAATGTAATTTACGCCCCAACGTCCAAACCAACAACCTTCTGGTTCTTGTTTTTTGGCGAGATAAGCTAAGGCGCGATTCAAGTTGTAATTATCAATAGATAAATCGCAATGCCCCAACATTTCTAAAACCCGCGCCGTCACATCTGCCGTGTTAGGATCGATCATCGCTTTTAAATCGCCATAAGGCACGGCATTCAGCCAATCTGCATTATTATTCAGATCGAATGCTGCCCAACCTCCATCAACGCATTGCATGGAAGCAACCCAATTTAAGGCGCGGATAATTGCCTGTTTCTTCAAATTCTCATTCGGCAATTTCACCCCTTGTAACGCCATCATTACAACCGCCGTATCATCCACATCTGGATAGAAGCGATTTTCAAATTCAAATGCCCATGCGCCCGGTTTTCCAATTTTATTTTTAACCGCCCAATCTCCATAAGAAAGAATTTGTTTCTCGAGCAACCATTCTCCACCTTTGACTAACGCAGGATGATCCGGGGCGAGTCCAGAATCAACTAATCCGCGCATGACTAACGCCGTATCCCAAACCGGGGAAATACAACAATTCATGCGGTAAGTATCTTCGGTTTCAATTGCAAATCCATCTACCGCTTTTAACCCTCTTTCCACAAACGGATCTGCCGGATCGTAATTTAAGCAGCGCAATGCTAATAGGGAATTCAGCATCGCGGGAATAATTCCACCCCAGTCGCCGGTTACTTCTTGGCGTTCCAATACCCATTTTTCAGCGGCTTTAATTCCTTCCTCTCGGAATGGAACTAAGTTCAAGTTTTGGGCTAATTTAAAGGCATTGTCGAGATAGACAAAGATATCCGTCCAATCATTGTTACGGGGTAATTCAAATCTAGCGTTTTCAATTCCCTCTGCATAAAGTTCGTCCAAATTAATCGGTGTATCGATTTTAAAAATCGGCTTGCGGTCAAATACAATCAGCAACGGAACCGTGCTACTGCGCGCCCAACTCGACATTTCGTAGATGGGGAAAGATTCCGGCAACAACATAATTGAAGGTGGAATCGAAGGAACGCCGCGCCAGTTGTAACACCCAATTAATGCCAGGTGGAGTTTAGTAAAAATGCGCGTTTTGCTAATGCCGCCCCGGTCTAAGATAAACTTACGTGCTTTTACCATCGCGGGGTCATGTTCCGACACGCCCAACAACTTCAGCGCCATATACGCTTCTACCGATGCGCTGATTTCTCCCCCATCGCCGTAGTATAATTCCCAACCGCCATGTTCGCGCTGTTCTCTGCGTAGATAGGTTTCGACTTTATGCAAAGATCGCGTTTTGTCTGTTCCCCAAATTTTGTGCAAGAGAACGACTTCTGCGGTAATGGATACGTTCGATTCTAATTCTGCCCACCAGTAACCTTCTGGGTTTTGAATCGAAAGCAGGTAGTTTTGAGATGCAGCGATCGCACGCTTTACCTTAGTCTCAGTCGTAGTCCTGTCTTGAGTCTGCATGTTTACCGTTCACTCTAGTCGTTTTTTAGTTCAAAAACCAACGGTTTAAATATAAAGCTTCCCAGTTTTGGCAGCAACGCGAGTTACCATAGGACTTTGATGATTTTGCTTGTTGTCGATTGGGTTGATTGTATTTGTCTGGTTAGGTTCAATCGGTAGATAATCTGGGTAGATATCAGTAACGCTCAAGCCTTACAGCAGAGGAGGCGAGGCGCAAATGGGTACTAAAATTGATTCGACCGACATCATCATCATTGGCGCGGGGATTGCTGGGCTGGCGGCGGGCTGCTATGCCCAGATGAACGGCTACCGCACCGAAATTTTTGAGCTGCACGACCTGCCCGGTGGTTTGTGTACTGCCTGGGAGCGCAAGGGGTACGTCTTCGACGGCTGCATTCACTACTTGTTTGGCTCCTGCGCGGGACAGCCTTTCAACCGTCTGTGGCAGGAACTTGGGGCGGTTCAGGGTCGGCAGTTCGTCGATCATGATGAATACATGCGGATTGTTGGGGCGGACGGGAAAACGCTGATTGTTTACAGTCACCCCGACCGACTCGAACAACACATGAAGCAACTATCCCCCGCAGACAGGTGGTTGATCGAAGACTTCTGTGCAGGGATTCGGGCGTTTACTCGCTTCGATATGTCATTGCTGCAACAGAAGCCGAAACCCCTGATGGGGCTTGCCGATTGGGGTCAGCTTGGTTTGAAGATGCTGCCGTTCCTTGGGTCGGTGACAAAATGGGGGACAATCTCGGCTGAGGAATTCGGCGCGCGCTTCCAAGACCCCTTCCTCCGTCGCGCCATCCCGCAAATGTTTTCCTGGACGAACATCCCCGTCATGGTGGGCATGTCGCTGCTGGCTTACGCACATAACAAGAACGCCGGATTTCCGGTGGGTGCGTCCCTGGAATTTGCCCGCGCCATCGCCAGACGCTACCTAGAATTGGGCGGTAAAATTCGCTACTGCTCCCAAGTAGAACGCATTCTGGTGCAGAACGACCGAGCCATAGGCGTGCGGCTGTACAACAACGAAGAGTACCGCGCCCACCGCGTCATCGCAGCCTGTGACGGTCGCGGCACCCTGTTCAACCTGCTGGGCGGTAAATACCTCAACCCCCAACTCAAAAGCCTCTACGACGGTCACCTGCCCGTCCACTCGCAACTACAGGTGTCCCTGGGTGTCAACCGCGACATGTCTGGCCAACCCCACTGGGTGACGTACCTGCTCGATCGACCTGTAGCGATCGCGGGTGAGCAACGCTACGAAATCGGTGTCAAGCACTACTGCTTCGACCCCTCCCTAGCCCCGACGGGCAAGTCAGTCGTTATCGTCATGCTGCCTACCCCCTACGATTACTGGCAGCGCATCTACGGACGGTCAATCTACAACGCCGAGCAAGTCCAGGAATCGGGCATTCTGATCGACCGATTGGAGCAGTTTTATCCCGGTATCAAAGCTGACATCGAGTATGTGGATGTTGCTACGCCGCTCAGCTACGAGCGCTATACGGGCAACTGGCAGGGTTCTAGCTGTGGCTGGCTGTTAACTAAACAGACGATGTTTATGATGATCTTCGGGCTGCCTAAGACACTGCCCGGTCTGCACAATTTTTACACGATCGGTCAGTGGGTTGAGCCTGGGGGCAGCGTACCCGTGGTCGCGATGTCGGGTCGCAACATCATCCAGCAAATTTGCCACGAGGATAAAAAGACGTTTGTCGCTACGATTCCCACTTAAATCATCCAGATGCACGACCCTACATAACTCAAGTTGCTAGTTATCTCATAAATAGAAGCGAATGGCTAATGGCTAATGGCTAATGGCTAATGGCTAATGGCTAATGGCTCAATCAGGATATTACGAAGCTATCTCACAATTAGCAATTAGCAAGCTTGCAACGCCAAAGTTTATAACTAGCAACTTGCGTTAATATTTTCCAGCAGTCCACAAAGCGTGGACTTTCGCTATTAGCCGGGGATTAAAATCCCCGGCGGGTTTTATGGGTAGCGACAAGGCTGTGAGATCTGGGTAATGACAAGGCTTGCAAGCCGGGGTTTTACTTTGATCTGATCTGTCCAAATATTCTGGAAGCACCTTGATTAAGTTCGCGCTACTTTAAGGGCAGCATTTGTTTATCCGTTTCTATGTCCAACTCTTCTATCACCGTCACCGTCAAACTGTTTGCTGTCTACCAGGAAACATACAAAGTCCCTGAGTTAGTCCTGGAATTTCCTCAAGATACACCCGTCGTTGCAGTGCGCGATCGCTTCATCACCGAACACCCCTCTCTCGCACAATGGCGCGATATCACCCGCTTTGGCATCAATCTCCAATTCGTCGAACCTGATACCGTTATGCAAGATGGCGACGAAGTTGTACTTATTCCTCCCGTCAGCGGCGGCTAAATTCACCAGGTGGGCAAGAGGTGCAGGTGTGCAGAGGGGCAAGAGGTGCAGGTGTGCAGGTGTGCAGAGGGGCAAGAGGAGAATTTGAATATATATTCTCCCTTGCTCCCTTGCTCCCTTGCTCACCCGCTCCCCTGCTCACCTGCTCACCTGCTTTCAAGAACTAAGTAACTTTTGTCAAGGTTAACTTAATTAATATTGAAATTAATTTTTAATTTTTAATAATACCGGATTTTGGAGTAGCGATATGCCTCCGGCACGCTTCGCGAACGCTCTCAATCCTACTGCTGACTCAGCTTACACAATACCCGACAAAAAAAGTCTGATATATTTGACGAGTATTTTTACTGCGTGATAGCATCGAATGCATGTTGACGGAATGCTGAAAGAGTAGAGATTAAACCCATGACTGTTGCGACCACCACCCCAACCCAGGCTAAAACCTCTAACTTTAAACACCTCAAGTGCAAAGAGTGCGGCGCAGAGTACGAAGCCAAAGCGCTGCACGTCTGCGAGTTATGCTTTGGGCCGTTGGAAGTCGCATACGACTACGACGCCATCCGTCGCCAAGTCACTCGCGAAAGCATTCAATCTGGGCCAAACTCGATTTGGCGCTACCGGCAATTTTTGCCCGTCGCCACCGACAACGTAATTGACGTGGGAACCGGGATGACGCCGCTGGTTCGTTCTCACCGCCTCGCCCGCCGCCTGGGACTGAAAAATCTCTACATCAAAAACGACGCCGTCAACATGCCCACCCTCAGCTTCAAGGATAGGGTGGTATCCGTCGCACTGTCCCGCGCCCGCGAGTTGGGATTCACCACAGTATCTTGCGCCAGCACGGGAAATTTGGCTAATTCTACAGCTGCGATCGCCTCCCACGCCGGACTAGACTGCTGCGTCTTCATCCCCTCCGACTTGGAAGCCGGTAAAGTTTTGGGTACGTTAATCTACGGCCCCACCGTCATGGCAGTTCAAGGCAACTACGACCAAGTCAACCGCCTCTGCTCCGAAGTCGCCAATACATATGGATGGGGATTTGTCAATATCAACTTGCGCCCCTATTATTCCGAAGGTTCCAAAACCCTCGGCTACGAAGTCATCGAACAACTCGGCTGGAAACTCCCCGACCACATCGTCGCCCCCCTCGCTTCTGGTTCCTTATTCACCAAGATTTACAAAGGCTTCCAAGAATTCGTCAAAGTCGGTTTAGTGGATGAAAAACCAGTCCGCTTCAGCGGCGCGCAAGCAGAAGGATGCTCCCCCATCGCCTCAGCCTTCCGGGAAAACCGCGACTTCATTAAGCCAGTCAAACCCAGCACCATTGCCAAATCTATCGCCATCGGCAACCCAGCAGACGGAGTTTATGCCGTAGACATCGCGCGGAAAACCAACGGTAACATCGAATCCGTCACCGACGCCGAAATAGTCGAAGGCATCAAACTGCTAGCCGAAACCGAAGGTATTTTTACCGAAACCGCAGGCGGCACCACCATCGCCGTATTAAAGAAATTAGTAGAAGCTGGGAAAATTGACCCAGAAGAAACTACAGTGGTATACATCACCGGCAACGGTTTGAAGACTCAGGAAGCCGTACAAGGTTACATCGGCGAACCCCTGACCATCGAGCCGAAGCTAGATAGTTTCGAGCGAGCTTTGGAACGCGCTCAAACCCTCGAACGCCTCGAATGGCAACAAGTGCTTGTTTAATAGCTAATGGCTAATGGCTAATGGCTAATGGCTAATGGCTAATGGCTAATAGCTAATGGCTAATGGAAGAGTGGCTTTTGAACCACCTAACAATTAGCAGTTAGCAATTAGCAGTTAGCAATTAGCAGTTAGCAATTAGCCATTAGCACTTCACAACTGACAACCGATCGCAAACTATGTCTGTAAAAGTTTTAGTCCCCACCCCACTGCAAAAATTTACCAACGACCAAGCAACCTTAGAATGTAGCGCTAACAACGTTGCTGAACTGATAGAGTCTTTAGAACAAAGCTGTCCCGGTATCAAATCCCGTCTGTGCGACGAAGAAGGAAAACCGAGAAGATTTTTGAACTTCTACGTCAACAGCGAAGACATCCGCTTCTTGGAAGGAACCGAGACACCGCTTAAAGATGGCGATGAAGTTAGCATCGTTCCAGCCGTTGCAGGTGGCTGAAGATTTGACCGAATTTTGGAATTTAGATCGCACTTCGTACAACAGACGGTTAAAAGCCTTGGCATCACCACCAAAAGCTTTTGACCGTCTTCTGCATAAAGGTATTCCTGCCAAGCGAATAGTGATATGATGTTCGTTGAATTTCCCATAATCAAAAAACCTCACCCCGTCGTTGCGTAGGGGCACGGCATGATAGATATCTCGGACAAACAGATAACGTTAATAATGCCGTGCCCCGGCTGCCGATTATGGGTAATCGACCGGACATGATATGACAAGGAATTAACAGCATAGTTATCGGAGAGCAGTATTAAGCACATATGCTCTCACCACGTTAGCTGGTGAAGAAAGCTGCTCAGCTTGTCTGTCAAACTGCTCTCTTGCTTCGTCAATACTGATTTTTGGCGCTTTTCCCTTTCTTGAATCCTTATCATCCCACTGATGACAGTTAAACCAACCAACTAGGTAAAGACCATATTTTGAAGAATTATCTTGCAAATAACGCTTAACAAGCTGTTCCTCCATCGCGCTGTTGAGATCCTTATGCCAACAACCTTTCACTTCAATGATGACAGTTATGCAGTCATATAACTCTCCATTTGGCTTTTTCACAACAGCATCCACATGAATATCTGTTCGCTCTCCTGGTGAACCTCCATAGTTACGCCTCAATTCTACTTCTCTGTTGACGACAATACCTCGTGACTTCAAATCTTTATCAAGAAAACGCTTCACGTAGTCCGAAAAGGCATTTTCATCAACGGGTTTGAACTTCTTGTCGTCAACCTTATCCCATAAATCTCTAACAGCAGGAGTTTCCCCTTGAAGTTCCAGTTCAAGACGTTTTAGAGATTCAAGCAATACATCTAGTAGTTGCTGACCATTTTGAACCAAACGTCTTGTGGAGTCACTGACAATCTGAAGAATCTGCTCTGGTTGCGGTGGTTGCCAAGTTTTACGCCGCATATTTGCTTGAGCATCAATCAGCGTTTTTCTGAGCCAAGCTATGTCCGGTAGTTCTTGGATAAGACGTTGAATTTCAGCACATGCCTGAAGAGTTGCTTGTTCCTTCAGTTGTGTCAAAACATTGTCTCTTAGATTAGCCATACCTTCTCTAGCCGTTACAAAGTGGGCAAGCACTTCATTGCTATAGTCGGGGTCTTCATCGTAAGGATATTGCTGAACAAGCCAAAGGTATAGGTCAGCTAATTGTGTTTCAGTCAAATGTAACTGAATCCCAAAAGAATAACGGTTGGCAGCTAATTCGAGGACTTCGCGCCCAAAAGATGAGTCTTGTTGAATCAGTGACCAAAGAAATGACCAACTAGATGGAGCTGAATTTTCAACCAGCACTCTAGAGGCAATCAGAGCCTTTTCACGCTCATTCTCAACTAATGGTAATGGAAAAGAAATTAAAGAATTTGCAAAATCTCTAGCTTCAGTTAACCCTTGCTTTAGAAGTTCTTCGAGCAACTGCCCAACACATTGGGGTTTCAGCGAAGGATCTTTAGCCTTTTCTATTAAGGCTAACTTTAGTCGTTCATCCCAACACTTATCAAAGCGATTAACTCCAAATAAATATTCATGCTCCTGATTGTCTTTATCAATGAGCGTTATCATTGTATTAATAAACACTTGGGGTGCATTTAGATAAGAACGTTTGAGTATTTCCAGATAGGAATCTTTGTGTTGATTATCAAAAGGAGCAGCAATAATAACAGGTGTCAATTTTCTGCATATTTCAGGCGAAAGAGTATTTAGGAAATCTGAGCTTTCTTTTAAAAGCAAATGTAAAGCTCTGCAACCTGCTAGTGCTGGTCGGTTGTCAGTGTTTGTTCCTATCCAGTCATAAGGTATATCATTTTGTTGTTGAATATACTTCTTAGCACCTTCAATGATTCTCTTTCGAGTAACTTCCTCTGCCTCCTGCCATCCAGGAAGTTTAGTCAAATCTAATTCAAGTTCATCGCCATAGTATTTACTTTCAGGCTTAAGAGTCATTTCCCTATTAAGCTGCCACCAAGCAGATAAATCTCCAGCTTCTAACTTCTCTAAAAGTTGAAGAACTCTTTCTTTGGGTGGTGGCTCTAGCAAAGGAGTATTTTGCCTACGATCTTGCATTTCTTGCATTCTGAGGTAATCATATCTCAGTTTTTCAGCTAGAATTGAATCTAGTTCAATTGGTTCAAAATAAGGTGCAAAAAATCCCAGCAAAATGTTATTAGTCTGAGTAGCCGTAATAATTGCATCTATTTGCTTTGCATCTTGACGGTTAAAACTCCATTGAAGCAGTTGAACCCAAATTTTTTGAGGCTTTTCATAATCATAATTCTGAAGCATTTCAAGTATCCAAAAAACATCTTCTGGAATTAGAACGTTTTCGTCCTTCAGATATCTGAATAGGAAAAACGGATTTTCTTCGGTTTTTGAAATAATTAAAACTGCTTGCTCGATTAGTGTGCGTCGTTTTTTACTGTCATTCAAAAGCGACGATGCAAATTGATCTTGTAGCTTACTATCATGAGTAATGATTCTCTGATGATCTCTCCATTGTACTAAAGCTACTTTAGTGAAACTTTCCGCCACACCAGGCAAATCAAAATGTTCCCAAGCTTTGATGAGAATAGCATCTGCAAGTTCTTCAAACGGATGCCCAAAACATCTAATGCCTTGCTTTTCAATCCAATTGAGGGCAAATACTAAGTCATGTGGCTGTAGTTGTGGAGCAAGATGGTATTTGAGAAACATCTGGTATGCACCGAAAAAGTTCAATTTCTTCGGTGAGGTCAAAGCTTGAAACAATTCCTCTGCTGTCAAATGATCTGACCAAAGTGCCTTAAGGATATACCCTTTAAGCCTGTCATCTTCATCTTCTGGAAGCTGCCTAACAGCTAAAGGCTTCAGCTTCAATCTCGTATCTACATCACCAACAGAGCAAATAGCCTTGGCAGCACTCACTCTTAGATAAATTGATTGTGATGAATCAAGAGCAAGATTCACTAACTCTTCCTGAAACTCATGTACTTCGCAACCTTCAGCAATATGAATTGCTAAATCTCGCGCATCAATCTGCTTATTCGGGTCACAGATATAAGGGTGTAACTGAGCAGCTAATCCGGAATGATTAAGTTTGGCATAGTGGCGATAGTTATCTAGGTTTCTATCAAATAGTTTTTCCTGCTCGTACTGGAGCAACAGGTTATCAACAATTGATGCTCTAACATCTGCATCGGTAGGTATATCACTTCTCAACAGAACATCTGGATCTGTCTTTATAATTTCTTGTAGGACATCCGCTCTCATGCTAGCTAACCATGCAGCAGTTTCATGAAGCTGAGGGATTAGTTTACGATCTGGATATTCAGATGAATAAATTAATTCCGTTATCTGAGTTAGAGGTATTTCATGTTGCACCAAATACCAAGCAGCCAGAAATTCAGCGTAGGTCTGATGGGACCATCCCATTCGATATAGTCCACGAGATGAGAACAATCCAGTATCTAAAACCTCTTTAATTGCTGCTTCAGTGACTTCAAAATTTCTTCCGTTAGCACTCTCATTTCCCTGACACAATTTTTGCAGCAACACATCTTCTTCCGGAACTTGCCCCCAATCAACACCAGTCCAAACTGCAAAACGATTACCAAAGATTGTAACCGCAGCAATCCGAGCGGCAACGATTAGGCGCTGCTCTAGCTCCAAATTGCCCTTCTGCCTCGAACTACGAGGATCTTCTGGATTATCCTCGTCACACAAAAGTTTACAACCAGCCTGATACAAGTCACATAAGGTTTGATTTTCAGGGAATTGACCGTTGTAGCGACGGTAGGTATTGAGAAGAAATTTCAGCGTGACTGGCTTTATAGCTAGGGGAACAAGGTTTTTGTTCCAAATTTCTGTCAAAAAATATTCGGATTCGATCCCCTCACTTGCTGCCGCTGCTCTTACATCTGCAAGACGAAGTGGTGCTAATTCATATACTCCTACACCATCTTTTCCAAAAATATGTTTCAGTCCTTCTTCGAGGGTAGTTGACCAAACAGCGGTTCGGCAATTGATCCGAAGGAATAGGCGATTTGCTTTATCCTGGTATTCTATAAACTCATCAGCCAACAATGCTGCTACAGTGTCTATTCGCAGCAAACACTCATCTAGGCTATCGAGAAAAATATACAGACGATGCGTACCTTCTACCCAAGTTGTAAATTTTGGACTTTCAAATAATTTCTTAACGAGCCTGTCTTCACTCCCGAATGAGTGAAGATCTAAGGTTAGTTCCTCGTCTCCATTCGCTTTGATTTGATTGCAAATCCTTTCTTGCTCGGCCTTCATTGCATGGGTTTTACCGATACCTGGTTCACCCAAAAGCACTAGGCAAGGCAAGCTGGATATTTCCGCAAAACTTTTCAGGTCTGGATTATCTGCCCTCCCCCATTCAGTATCCGGGTCACACAAATAACCGCGATCGCCAAGGCTAATCCGACTTGACCGAGGGCACCAGAATCGCTTCCAACTGTAAGCTTGTTCTGACATTTTAAATAATACGTAGAGCGAACAAAAGCTTGTATTTCTAAGGATAACCCGACCTGGGAGTTACGCCTAATTTGGCTCTGTCTCACCAGAAGTTGCTTGCTCAATCCTCCGTTCTAGGGTTTTCTCCCAATCAGGATCGTCCGGGTTGATGGTTATCATGCGCCCTGCTGCTTTTGAACGATCGACATAGACATGAAAAGCATTTACGTCTTCTCGGTGAATCAGCACATACCGACGCAGTTCGTCAAGACTCATATTGTTGTAGTTGACTAATGTCATGGCTCGTAACCTCCTGTTGGCTTGATTTCAAAGTCAAGACTATCTCCAGCAAGTACGTCAATAGACCTGTTGCAAAAGTATTCTTCATCCACTCTCTTCGGCAGGCGAGACGCCTACCCCACAAGAATTTTTTTTGTTTTGTGGGGTGGGCATCTTGCCCGCCGCCTACCCCACAAGAATTTTTTTTTGTGGGGTGGGCATCTTGCCCGCCCCAAATACTTTTGCCAGAAGTCAATCAAATCTGAAATCTCACGGCGATCGCTCGCTGTTGCCCGGTAAACGCTAGAATTTGCCCATGTCCAGTACATAATAATCCTAAAATTCTGTTGAATTGAGCTATGGCAGAAGCAACCAATCACAATGAAGCGGGTGAAGTAGCACCCAGCACAGTTGAACAGCAAGCTCCCAGCGTCGCTGAAGAACGCGCTCCCAGCACCGACTCCCCGGTGGCGACGGATATTCCCTCTGCAAACGCGCCCGATCCAACAGCATTAAATCCAGAAACAAGTCCGAATGCGGCAGTTGAGAAAACTGCTGCCAAAAAACCTGCTGGTGATGCAGCTAAACCAGCTGCTGCCAAAAAGGAAAAAGCACCAGCTGTTGAAGATAAACCCTTCGCCGAGTTTATTCAACAAGACTTCATGCCAGCGTTGAAAGCAAAACTGGCTAAGCAAGGTGTTGAGGATTTAGAACTGACGCTGGCAAAGCAAAAAATTCCAGTGATTGGCTATGCCGATGCGCCGGAATGTTCGCAAATTATCGGTCGCTGGAATGATGGTTGGCGTGAATTTCGCGTTTATTTCATCCAAGACAATCTTCAAGGGCCACGGGGTTTTTCCTATGCTGAAAATAAAGGAAAGCCTAGTACAATTGAACCTTTCTTGATTGACGAAAGAAAAATAACCCTCGATTTGCTATTGTTTGGGGTTGTCCAGCGGTTAAATGGTCAAAAGTGGCTGGTGAGAAATTAGGGAATAGGCATAATTAAACGCCACATGGATTTCTTTAAAAACCCGGTTTCTTAAAGAAACCGGGTTTTTTGAGCGCAATCGAAACAATAAGCAATACCCAAGTTATAGCCGGAAGTTACCCCCACGGGGGTAACTTCCCTGTTACCGTTACTGGTACATACTCATGCAAAAAATCAAGCAGTAAGCTGTTGAAAAATTTTGAATTATCTAGATTGGCCGCGTGCCCCGCCTTGGGAATCACCTGATATCGGCAATTTGGTTCGCGTGTTGCCCATACTGAGGCAATCTTTTTAATGTTACCTGTCATATCATTATCACCATGCGTTAACAACAGGGGTTGCGTAATGTGATATCCAGGTTCGTAGTGCAAGACCTTCGTTAACTCAGTCATCACCGCGATAAAATTATGCTTTGATATTTGCTCGAATGCTCGATTCAAATACGCTCGAGCCTCAGCACTGATCGCGCTCACCTGAACCATCTGATGCTTCAGTAAATTCCACGGATAGAACTTGAGCAGTGAAATGGCAATTTGAGTCTGCAACATTTCTAGTTGTGAAAGTTTGAGTGTGTTACAAGTGCAACCCAGCATGACCAATGCCCTAATGGAGTTTGGATAATAGAACACAAGCTCCTGATGAATGTTGCCTCCCATTGAGTGTCCAACAAAGGTTGCCTGGGAGCAACCCAACCGCTCAAGCATTGTGAGTAGATCGTTGATCGCATCGCGAATTGTAAACTCTTTGCCTCTTAGTTGCGATAGCCCATGTCCACGCACGTCCCAAGTCAGCACGCGATATTCTTGAGCAATGAAAGGTACTTGCGCGTCAAACTCGTGGTGATCTACTCCGGCTCCGTGCGTAAAAATAATTAAAGGTTTATCTTCTGAACCAGTCAGCCAGTAGTGAAGCAAACAGCCATCCTGCTCAACGATCTGCTCAGTAGTCACCTGATTAACTCGTTTCATTGCTGCCAAAACCACATTAATGAAAGCTGATATCTAACTGATACTTCTAAAATGCTGCGATTCTTACTATTTGCTAATTGCTAATTGCTAATTGCTCATGGGAATATTTGACGGCTCTACCATTAGCCATTAGCTATTAGCTATTAGCTATTAGCGATGATGGGCTATTAGCCGGATGTGTCTAAGAGCGATATGCCGACCGCACGCTAAGAGCATCCGCGCCGCGAAGCTTACGCGATCGCACCCCAACCTCACAATTCGATAAAGTCATAAATTACAACACCAGAAACTGGATCGTTACCGACATCGATATAGCCGCTTTGCACCATTTCCTTTAAAGTCGCTTCCACCTCGGCAAAGCCAACCCCAGTATCCATTACTGCTTGAGTGACCGTAATTTTACCACCACGAACCGCCGCCGCTTTGACGAGTTTTACCATCAATTGCTCGCGGGGAGTTTGAACAACAGCCGCTGCAACGGCGGCTTGAGTTAAAGGAACTCCCGTGGGAGATAAACCCAATTTGGCTCTAGTTTGGGCGTTGTGTTCGTCCACCATGTTGGGAACCAAAACTAAATCGATAAATTGCCCAACGCCAAATAAGCCCCAGGTACAAAACCACAGCAGCCCCGTGCCAATCTTTTTGTTATAAAGCCGATGCAGTCCGCCTAAGCCGAAAAACCAACCCAGCCAGAACAGATAGCTAGTGCCTATATCGTTCATCGGTTACTAACGCTAAAGTTATCCAATTTTAATCATAGTAGCTCTTCTTCACACCAGCTTCACAAATACAGGAATTACGCAAGGGCTTTCCTAGAAACCGGGTTTCTGCCTAGATCTCTAGTTCCAAAGCCACGATTTTTCACAGAAACCCGGTTTCTTTGCGTTGCGCGCTTCTTGACAAAAATAATTTACTGTGCTATAAAAAATCATTTACCTGCCTTCTGCCTTGTCATCAACCTTTGCAAGTCTTAACAAAATCCGCAACAATTAGTAGCCTAGACCTTGGTAGACTAAAACCCAGCCCCTGAATCGCTGGACACAGGCAAAAACTTAAAAACAGATAAAAGAACAATTACCTATGGTAGATTCCCTCAAGAAACCCAGCTTTGAAGAACTAAGGCCCGGAATAAAAGTCCCAGCAAAGGACACCATCCTGACGCCTCGGTTCTACACCACCGACTTCGACGAAATGGCGAAAATGGATATTTCGCCCAACGAAGACGAGTTGAGGGCGATTTTAGAAGAGTTCCGCACCGACTACAATCGCAACCACTTCGTGCGGGATGCTGAGTTTGAACAATCTTGGGATAGCATCGACGGGGAAACTCGCAAGTTGTTCATCGAGTTCTTGGAACGTTCCTGTACGGCGGAATTTTCCGGCTTTTTGCTGTACAAGGAACTGGGACGCCGCATGAAAGATAAAAGCCCAGTTTTGGCAGAATGCTTTAACCTGATGTCGCGGGATGAAGCACGCCACGCGGGTTTCCTCAACAAGGCGATGTCGGATTTCAATCTGTCCCTAGACTTGGGATTTTTGACCAAAAATAAAAAATACACCTTCTTCAAGCCCAAGTTTATTTTCTACGCCACCTACCTTTCAGAAAAAATTGGTTACTGGCGCTATATCACAATTTATCGCCATTTGGAAGCCCATCCAGAAGATCGGATTTATCCGATTTTCCGCTTCTTTGAAAACTGGTGTCAGGATGAAAACCGCCACGGGGACTTCTTTGACGCCATCATGAAGTCGCAACCCCACACGCTGAACGATTGGAAGGCGAAGCTGTGGAGTCGCTTCTTCCTGCTGTCGGTGTTTGCGACGATGTATCTCAACGATATTCAGCGCAAAGATTTCTACGCCTCGATTGGTTTGGATGCGCGGGAATATGATATTCACGTGATCGAGAAGACCAACGAAACCGCTGGGCGCGTGTTCCCGGTGATGTTGGATGTGAATAAACCAGAGTTTTATCAGCGACTGGATGTTTGCGTCAAGAATAACGAAAAGTTGACAGCCATAGTCAACTCCAACACTCCGAAATTCCTGCAATTGTTCCAAAAGCTGCCCTACTACATCTCGAATGGTTGGCAGTTACTGCGACTGTACTTGATGAAGCCAATTGATGTAACGCATCTCCAAGGTACAGTCAAATAGTTTTTCATATGTTGCTCCTTGATTATCCCGGTTCTGCTTTTAGCAGAACCGTTTTTTTTTGCAAAGGATTTTGCCGGGGATGTGACACATGATATATTTGCTACCGTATTACAGCGGATTGCAAATGATTGAAGGAAAGCCTTTTGGCGCTTTGTTTGTGTAGCGGGTATTAAATACCCGCTACACAAACAAAGCGCCGTACCACAGGGGGCTGCAATCCGCTATAAGATAATCTATCCCCTCCATTTGGTTCGCTGCTAGCACGCTGCGGGTTTAAACTTATAATTTTAGCTGGCAATGAAATTCAATTACTCGCTTGTACCGATCGGCATTAGCTTGACACTGGTAACAACTCCTGCTTGGTGTCAAACTCAACCCCAAGCAACTCCCACGCCTGCTGCTGGCGAACAAACTCAGCCGCAACAAAATCCTACCCCTGCTGCGGGTGACTTAGATTTAAGTCCAGAAATTATTGAAAGCAGTCCGGTTTTGCAGCGGTGGCGACAGCAAGTACCGAATGTTTTGCGGGATATTAGAAATGACCCTAGTTTTCGTACCAGATTGCGGTTGGGTTATTCCCAGTTTCCTTCGAGCGATCGCGCTAGTGGTGTAAATTTAGGTGTGGAAGATTTTTTTCTAGGTCGAACCGGGTTAACCCTAAGTGGAGAATACCAGACTTCGTTTAACGGCGAACGATCGGGGTATGGGGGAGATTTGCGTTATTATCTGCTGCCTTTAGGTGGCTATATAAATGTTGCCCCTGTGTTGGGTTATCGGCATTTAGAAACCGAAAAATATTCCAGGGGTGGGGTGAATATCGGTGCTAGGTTAATGTTGGTATTATCTCGCGGCGGTGCGGCAGATATTTCTTTAACTCAGAGTTGGGTATCCCCAGGAACCGATGAAGAAATTGGTTTGACAACGCTTTCTTTTGGTTATGCCATTACGCGCAATGTCCGAGTTGCTACAGATATTCAGCGGCAAAATGCTAGGGAAGATAAAGATAGTCGGGTGGGAATTGTTTTCGAGTGGATGCCTTGAGGTTATACAGCGAGGTCTAGAGGCAGCAAATCGCTGATATCTCTCAAATGCTTGCCTTCAACCATAATTCGCAACATTTCACCAGCATCCTCTAAATCTGCTTCCCTAACAGATGCCATTAACTCATAAAGAGAAAAATGGTAAACACAGTCTATATCACCTGTGCCAAGCGCAATAGAAGCAATTCGGCTGGGCAAAGGTTCAGCAGTTACTACAATAATGTGATGCCAAAGTGAGCGACGGGAGTCGCCTGGTCGCTTTTTGTTAAGCAGGCTAAAGCCTTGACAAGGCAAACCGCCGATCACAACATCCGACAGGGGAATTTTTGGTTTTCTCCCTAGCCAGTCTTCGATATTGGCTAATATCCCATGTCTGCCAAAATTAGCGGCATAACTTTCTATAGCAGCCTTATCGTTATCTAGGGCAAGGATACTTTGAAATCCACCCCCATATCGTGATATCGTGTCCGGTTGCATCGGTTGCGTTTGGAGAGCAAAGGGGATGGGGGAGCAAAGGGGATGGGGGAGAAAAAACGCTTTTTCGCACAATCAACTATACACAACTGATCTCTCGCGGACATGATATGAGTCGGTGAATCCAAGAGTCAAACCGCCTGCTCCTGAGAATAGGTCAATTAGACGATATTTCTTAGCTAGGCTTCTGTTCAATTGATCACCCCTGCTACTTTGTTGTAGTGCTATTGATTAATCAAAGATTTAATGCGATCGCTCACCTCGGCTATCTGTTTCTCATCTAGATGTTCGGCAATATCGTTATAAAATACGACCACAGCAACAACCGAACCCGATTCTACAATCGGCACGCCCAAAGCTGCCTTTAACCCGACTTTTTTAGCCAGATGGGATCTGTAGTATATTGATGGTTCTAAGGATACGTTTTCAATCGATTCGCTTTGTTGCGTTAACCACACGCGCCCCGGTAACCCAGCACCTGCGCCAAAGGTAAAAGTTTCGGATTCTTTGCGGAACTCTGCATATTGCTCATCAGCCATGTAGTAAGCTTGATGGCATTGCAGCATATCGTTTTTTGGCACCCAGATTTCGCCGTATTTCCAGCCAGCAGATTCGCAGATTTGTTTGAGGATCTGCGTCAATTCGGTTTCTGAATTATCGGTTTTAATTTCCGGCAAGATGGCGTTCCAGGTTTTATGCGATTGCCTATCATTATACATCTATCTTTAGCTATTCCGATAAAAATAACCCTCCAGCAAAGTTGCCAGAGGGTTATTTTCCAATCTTTCTCTTAACTAGCCCACCAATGTCAAATCTTTGTCAGGCGTAGAAGCAGAAGCTTTTTCTTCCGCCTTTGGGGCGTACAGCACTTCCTCAACCGTGACATCAGAGGCAACTTCTGGATGTGCGGTAGTATCAACTACAGCATCAACTACAGCGGCTTTTGCCATACGTGCTTTATAAACTACACCTGCTGCCACAGCGCCAGCAACGGCGGTAATCCCAACGCCTGCGATCGCCATCTTTTTGGTAAAATCGACTTTGTTGGCAGTTAAGCTGGGGGAATTGCCTTCTGTGGCGGCATTAGCGCCCTTATTCTTGCCGAACATACACGAATAAGCTTCGGCGGGAGCAACTGAAGCTAACAAAATGCTGCTAACAGCAGCCGTAGAAAGGATTGCTGAAAGGCGTAGATTTAGTTTCATTATTGCTAGTTGTTAAGAATGATTACTTTTGTAGCAACAATGTCAAAGGTTTGTCAAGTTAAGCTGGATACAAAAAGAACAAATTTATTTTATTGCTGGTAGGCAGGGAGTTTTTGACCCTGACAGAATTTATACATAGTTAATGAGAAAATCTGAAGCAGTTTATGAGATTTGGCAATATTAATTGAGTTGCTAAAAGAACTTAAGGACAAGCTGATGTTGACTTTGACGCAACGCTTACCAGCAAATCCGGATGCAGCAGTTAGCTTTACCCTGTCCCTGACCGCAGAGGAACGCACTCGCAGTCGCCATCGCTACCTTGCTCCTGACGGACAAGCAATGTATTTGCGCTTACCGAGAGGAACGGTGCTGCGAGATCGCGATCTGTTACTCTCGGACAGCGGTGATATTGTAGTTTGCGTGCAGGCTAAACCAGAACCCGTCCTGACGGTAACCGCTAAAACACCCCTAGCGCTGCTAAAAGCAGCTTATCATCTAGGGAATCGCCACGTAGCGCTAGAAATTACTACAACTTACTTACGACTGTCTCCAGATCCGGTGTTGAAGACAATGCTCGAACAAATGGATCTGGAGGTAAAAGAAGAAATATTGCCTTTTCAGCCGGAGGTAGGTGCTTATGGACACCAGCATTAGCGGCATGTGGGATTTTGGATTAGGTTTCTTCTTCGGGCGATCGCTTCGGGGTTCCCAACTCGTCTGGCAAATCTTCCAGACTGCAATTTAAAGCTCGACAGAGGGCTTTAATTTGAGGAATAGTCAAACTAGGTTGATACTCGCCACCCTCCCAAGCTTGAACAGCTCTGGTAGAAACTCCCAGTAACTTTGCTAGTTGCTCTTGGGTTAATTGTACTTTTCTTCTTAACACCTTCAAAGGACTTTCCGGTGCGTCTACTTCTCGTTTTTTCTTGACCATGTTAACCATAATGGATGACCTCGTAATGCTAAATTTGTTGCAATTGACTAATTCAGCCCTTCCTGTGGGCGCTTACAGCTATTCCGAAGGTTTGGAACAGCTAGTTTCTTGGGAAACTATTAAAGATGAACCGAGTTTGAAACATTGGTTAGAACGGGAACTAACCTGCGGTGCAATTCGGTTAGAAGCGGCGGTGATGTTGCGAGCTTATCAAGCTGCTAAACTGGGCAATTTAGAGAGGTTGAGTTATTGGAATGCTTGGGCGTCAGCGGCGAGGGAAACTGAAGAATTACGCCAGCAAAGCTGGCAAATGGGACGCGCTTTAACGCGCTTGCTGCAACAGTTGGAACCGCAGCTAATGCCGATGGTGAACGCTTGCGGGAGTCATTGTAATTATGCGATCGCTTTCGCCATTGTCGCCGCCCACTGGCAAATAACCGATAAAACCGCCGTACTCGGATACTTACACAGTTGGGCTACCAATTTAATCGGTGCTGGGGTTAAACTGATTCCCTTGGGGCAAACTGCCGCTCAACAGTTGCTGCTAAATTTACATATCAGCATCGTTGAATCGACGGAAAAAATTTTAGCTTTGTCAGATGATGACTTGAGCAGTTGCAGTTGGGGATTAGCAATAGCAAGTATGGCTCACGAAACCCAATATACTCGGTTATTTCGCAGTTGATTTATTTGGCTAATTGCTAATTGCTAATTGCTAATTGCTAATTGAAGCCATAATCGATTATCTTCTATCTCCTTCATGGTAATTGATGCCTCCTGATTTAATTTCGCCAATCAGATGTAGCTTTTTACACCTCAAACCTAGCTTATCCAATTATCTAGGTGGCGTCTACCATAAAAACGGAATTTTACTGAATCTTTATCTAAATAATTAGATTAATATTTATCCAAACATTGTTTAAAGATTGCATAAAGAAATGGGCTTAAATATACTGAATTTACTTAAAAATTTAAAATAGTTTATGAAGAAAAAAGTGGGTTTGGTGCAGCAGTTGCAAATCGACAAAGTTTTGGTAAAGTTGGTGTAAAATGAACAGGAATTACGCAGAAAGATACTATCACCTTTGTTTCTGGCTGCGAAAGAAACAAAGGTGATTTGCGTAAGTCCTGACGAAGAAAGCGCTCGCAACCAATTAAAAGTTCCAGTAAATTTACGGATAATAGCTGTTAGATGCTTTAATTAAAATAACTGGATCGGGAGAAACCATCTATGACTGGGTTTCGCGTGGGAATTGCAGGCCCGGTGGGGTCGGGAAAAACGGCGTTGGTCGATGCATTGTGCAAGGGGATGCGCCAGCAATACAGCATTGCGGTGGTGACCAACGATATTTATACCCAGGAGGATGCTCAGTTTTTGGTCAGGAGTCAGGCGTTGGAGAGTTCGCGCATCGTCGGCGTGGAAACTGGCGGGTGTCCCCACACGGCAATTCGGGAAGATGCGTCGATGAATCTAGTCGCCATCGAACAGATGGAAAATCGCTTTAACAACCTCGACCTAATTTTCGTCGAAAGCGGCGGCGATAACCTCGCTTCTACCTTTAGTCCAGAATTGGTGGATCTGACAATTTACGTGATTGATGTGGCGGCTGGTGATAAAATTCCCCGTAAGGGCGGCCCCGGTATCACCAAATCGGATTTACTGGTGATTAACAAAATTGACCTCGCTCCCTTGGTAGGTGCTTCTTTGGGCATTATGGAACGGGATGCCAAAAAAATGCGCGGCGATAAACCATTTGTCTTTACCAATTTAAAAACTCAGGAAGGACTTTCTTTTGTCATCGAGTTTATTAAACTGCACTTAGGCGAAACAACCGAAGCATCTTGGCTAATGGCTAATGGCTAATCGCTAATGGCTCGCCGATACAATAATGAGCAATGAGCAATGAGCAATGAGCAATGAGCAATTACCCATTACCCATTACCCATTACCCATATTTGTAGTATTTTTTGGAAAGGATTCATAGGTTTCATTCCATGCAACAGCTCTTTCACACGATTAACCGTTGGAAAAAATACTACACGCGGCTAATTTTATCAGTCGCGGCGCTCTTGCTGTTTACCATCTTGGTGGCAGCACCCGCAAGTGCTACTGGAGTTTATCAGATGCCGAGTTTAGCAGCTTTTGATCCCACGCGAGTACTCGACGAAGCGGAAGTCCTCAGCCGCGCCACTGAAGGTAAAATTAGCAACGCACTGAATAATTTAGCCAAGACTACGGGTAACGAAGTCAGATTTGTTACCATTCGCCGCCTCGACTACGGGGAAACCATCGACAGCTTCACCGATGGGTTATTTGAAAAGTGGTTTCCCACTGCTGATGACCAAGGGAATCAAACGTTATTGGTGATGGATACTTTAACCAATAACACTGCGATTCGGACGGGGGATAAAGTCAAATCCATCCTTTCTGATGAAATTGCCGATAGCGTGGCGTCGGAAACCGTTTTAGTGCCTTTGCGGAATGGGGAAGCGAAATACAACCAAGCATTTTCCGATGCAAGCGATCGCTTAGTCGCCGTCTTATCCGGACAACCGGATCCAGGCGCACCCCAAATTGCCGATAACATTCAAGTCGAAGGCACTTTTAAAAAGGCCGAAGAAACCGACCAAGGCAACGCTACAATCTGGGTCGTTGGCTTGTTAATTGCCGCTACGGTCATCCCGATGGCAACTTATTTTTGGTATCAAGCAATCGGGTCATAGTCCCAATTGCCAAACCCGGTTTCTTTGAGGGAAATCGGGTTTAACAGTTCCTAGTTATCTAGTTATGGCTGCTAATCGCTAATAGCTAATGGGAGCAGTCAAAATTTTACAATTAGCCATTAGCCATTAGCCATTTAAGCAACAGATAGGTTTATAGCTAGCAACTTACATTATTAGTCTTGAACGTACTCTTCCCCGCTAATCAGTGCCATTTGGGCCCGCACAAATTCTCGCCCCAAATAAGCGGCATGGTCTAACATTGTCACCGGACAGGGCTTGGTTTCTTCAAAAATTTTGACGCAAAGTTCCTTCGCGGTTCTACCAGTATATAGGGTTTCGTGGGTGCGTTGTACTTTACCCTTGGCGGGAATCACTTTTCCGGTTTCCGGATCTACGGCTAAACCCTGTTCGTTAATCGCATTGGTGAAGTGCTTGGCACAAATTAGTCCAGCATCTCGCTCCAGATAGATAATAAAATATCCACCCGGATCTAGGTCAATATGACGATGGGATAGTTGATTATCAATTTCAGCAATTTGATTAATTTGTGCGGTTTTTTTCTGTTTTTTTTGGTCGGATAGTTCAATGCGTTGGCGAATAGCTTCCTCTGCGATGCGGATATTTTCTTCGATTGGTTCGCCTTCAGGAGTCGTCATTGGGCCATACCAAGTCGCTTCTGAATCGGGTGGATTACGGCGACTAAATAATACGCGGATAGCTTCATCATCATCTCGGTGTGACAAGATATAGGTTCTTAATTCTGCGTTGCTCATTTTCTCAAAGTTCGGTTTCATCCAAAAACCTCCATTGTCCATTTTGGGGTACAATAATTTGCAGCTCATCCCCTGCCAAAATATACACTTCTCCAGTTTGAGCGTTAAAGCGGAAAACTTGGATGTCCCTATAGCAGTTAGACAGCATGTGACAAACGCGCAGACAAGCTAGAGCTTGTTCGTTGGTGGGAGTAATTGTCTGTTCCTCAATTGTGACACAGAGAATACAATACAACGGTTGCGTTGCATTCAGGAATCTGCATCGGAGAAGGTTACTTCCCCATCCGGGTTGAGTTGAACTTCGCGACGGCTAAAGGGAATATCCTGATTAATGGCGTCGATTTCTTGCCGTTCAATTTCGTTGACTTCGCTAATATAAGACCGGAGAATTTGAGACAGACGAGGGTTGTAAAAGCGGTGTAAGCTGTGATTGGCTGTAGCGGGGAAACCGCGACGTTTTTTATGCTGACCTCCCGCACCTGGATCGAAAATTTGGATGTTGTTTGCGATCGCCCACTCAATCGGCATATAGTAACAAGCATTAAAGTGCAAGCTGTCGATCTCGTGGGTAGAACCCCAGTAGCGTCCGTAAAGGCGATCGCCTTTAGTGATGCAAAAAGACATCCCCGTTGGATGGTGGGAATCGTACTCGCTATAAGCGGCGACAAATAACACCCGATGACGATAATGGTGATGCAGTTGCTCAAAAAACTTCTTTGTCAGATACTTGCTGCCCCACCAGCCAAATTTATCGCAATGGTCGCTGTAAAATTTGTACATGGTGGGAAATAGCGACTTGGGAATTTCATCCCCCGTGAGAGTTACCAATCGCAACCCTGCTGTTTCTACTGCTTTGCGTTCCCGCTTGATATTGCGGCGCTGGTTGGCATTAAAAACTTGCAAATAATCATCAAATGTGTTAAAGCCAGAATTTTGCCAAACGTAGCTGTGGTGCATCCAACTGGTGAAACCGTGGCGTTCGATTATCGGACGCCATTCGGGGTCAACGTAGAGGAAATTACAACCAGAAATTTGGTGGCGAGCGCAAAAATGGTCGATCGCCCCTACCATTAATTCAGTCAGTTGATCTTCATCTTCTCCAGGGGCAATTAAAAAGCGATAACCTTCCGCTGGAGTAAACGGCGTCATCCCCAACAGTTTCGGGTAATATTGCACGCCCAACCGATAAGCTAGATCTGCCCATTGGTGGTCAAAGACAAATTCGCCGTAACTGTGACCTTTGACGTAAAGCGGAGCGGCGGCGATGAGTTGGCGATCGCGCCACACGGTAAGATGGTTGGGTAGCCAACCTGCCTTCGGAGTCGCACTGCCAGAAGTTTCTAGATTATTCAACCACTCCCATTCTAGAAATGGAGTTTTGAGCGGCATGGCGAGGGCGTCCCACGCTGTCTGAGGAATTTCAGCAATCTTGTTAATCCAGGAAACAGAATAGCGAGGTAATAGCTGTTCTACCATTGGGGAAACTGGGAGCGCGAAAAATAAACTTTTTTTAGGGTAACAAGATTCTGCAAGAAGTCCCCCATCGTCACTCCCTCAGTTTACTCGTTTCGGTGCCTGAAGAATTCGTATTATTGAACCGCGAAGACGCAAAGGACACGAAGGAAGAAGAAGGAAGAAGTAGATAATCTTCTATCGGGAAGGGAGTAAAGCAGCAATTGCTCGGTCACCACAATCAACAGCTGCGGCTAGGTGATGGAAATTTGCACCGTACCGAAACATATCTATCGAAATCGTTGAGGAGTGGATAAAGCGATCGCAAAGCTAACAGGACTTACCCAAGGACGAACCCAGAAACCGGGTTTCCAAAACCCGGTTTCTTTACGTAATATCGAGTCCGGTAGTATCGAACTCGTATGGTTAATGGTTTTGTAGGGGCGGGTTTTACCAGACATCTTTGATCCCAAGCGAATTGTATTGATAAACCCGCCATAAGCGCGATGCCGATGCCAGCGGACATGATATAAGTCCTGTATATGTAGGGTGCGTTAACGCAGTGTAACGCACCATCTCCACAAAGCTTGTTGATCAAGCCTCGCGATCTGAAATAGTCAGTCCTGTATATGTAGGGTGCGTTAACGCAGTGTAACGCACCATCTCCACAAAGCCTGTTGATCAAGCCTCGCGATCTGAAATAGTCAGTCCTGTATATGTAGGGTGCGTTAACGCAGTGTAACGCACCATCTCCACAAAGCTTGTTGATCAAGCCTCGCGATCTGAAATAGTCAGTCCTGTATATGTAGGGTGCGTTAACGCAGTAACGCACCATCTCCACAAAGCTTGTTGATCAAGCCTCGCGATCTGAAATAGTTTTTGGCTCTTTATTTTGACCTGGGTATTCTCCCCATTGCTGAATTAATTTTGCCACTAAACCAGTCCAACCAGTTTGATGGTTAGCACCAATTCCAGCGCCAATGTCCCCATGAAAATACTCATAGAAAAGAATCAGGTTGCGCCAATTTTCGTCATTTTGAAACTTGTCAATGCCGCCATAAACAGGACGCCAATCATTTTTAGATCCAGGCTGGAAGGGATTGGGAGCCGGATGTTTGACAAAAATATTTATCAATCGACGAGATAACTCCATCGATACTTCCCATAAATTCATTTCCTTGACTTCCCCATTCCCAGTTGGACATTTGACTTTAACCTCATCTCCCCAGTAATAATAAAACTTCTGGAGCGACTCAATAATCAGAAAATTCACAGGCAGCCAAATCGGGCCGCGCCAATTAGAATTGCCCCCAAACAATCCATACTTTGATTCCGCCGGTTCGTATTCTACGCGATATTGCTGCCCTTGTACTTGCAATACATAAGGATGCTGCTCGTGGTATTTTGACAAAGCCCGTATCCCGTAATCGCTCAAAAATTCTTTTGCATCTAACATTCTGTTCAATATCTGTTGCAGTCGCTCTTTATTCACCAGCGACAAATACAAGCCTTTTCCCTTGGTGGCAACAAGATCGATATTTTTGTGTTCCGTAAGTTGTGGCCGATTCTTAACAAACCAATACATGCGTTTTTTGAAATCGGAAGCTAAATATTTATCCACAATTTCTTTTTCAATTGTTTCCACAGCAAACAGTGGAATTAGCCCCACCATCGATCGCACTTTCATCGATAGCGCCCCCGACTTATCCGCACCGGCTACCTTACCGGGAGGAGCCTTCAAGATATCGTAGTAAAATTTGTCAGCGTCGTCCCATATATCGACATTCTCACCTCCAACTTTATTCATCGCATCCGCTATCAGCAGGAAATGCTGAAAAAATTTGGATGCCATATCTTCGTAGTTGGATCTGCCAGATTTTGTCACCAGTTGCTGATAATTTTCGCTCAGTTCCTTATCTTTTTGTTCCAGAGCCAGGTTCTCATATTTTTGGCGCATTTCTTCATATTTTTGCGCCAAATCCTTATCTTTTTTTGCCAGTTCCGTCGCAATTTTCAGCATATTAAGACAGTACATTCCCATCCAGCTAGTACCATCTGACTGCTCTATACTTGCGCCATCAATAGTAATGTTGCTCCGGTCGATTGCACCAATGTTGTCTAACCCTAAAAATCCGCCTTGGAAGATATTGTTACCTTCTGCATCCTTACGGTTCACCCACCAGGTAAAATAGAGAGATAACTTCTGAAAAACGTCTTCCAAAAAGTTTGTATCGGCTTGACCGTACATCTTTTCTTCTATTTTGTAAACGCGCCATGCAGCCCAAGCGTGAACGGGCGGATTCACATCCCCAAAATTCCACTCATAAGCTGCCATTTGACCGTTAGGATGCAGATACCATTCCCGCGTGAATAGATATAGTTGCTTCTTGGCAAATTCCGGATCTATCAGCGCCAAAGGAATCGTATGAAAAGCCAAATCCCAAGCAGCAAACCAAGGATATTCCCATTTATCTGGCATCGAGATAATATCCTCATTAAATAAATGAGTCCATTCGCGGTTTCTGCCCGATTTACGCTGTTCTGGAGGCTTGGGCTGATTTGGATCGCCATTGAGCCAGTCGTATACTACATAGTGATAAAATTGCTTGCTCCACAACATACCAGCGAAAGCTTGTCGCTGCACGGAACGCATATCATCTGAAATCGGATACGGACAAACAGCCTGATAAAATTCATCTGCTTCCTGCTGTCGCTGGCGGAAGATATTATCAAAATCAGTACCGAATGGGTCATCTAAATTTTCTAGATCGCTGAGGCGCAGGCGCACAATTTTTGTTTCCCCTGGAAGCACTATTAATTCGTAATGCGCTGATGCTTTTGTGCCTACTTGATTGGGATTTACTGTCTGTTTTTGACCGGAAGACAGAATATAATCGTTGATGCCATCTTTGACATAGGAAGAATTCTTTCCCCAGCCAAATCTTTCTTTATTAGTTTCGTTTTCTGTGTAGAGGAGTTCTTTAGGCGCTTCGCAATACAGCCATCTTTTTCCTAAACTGCCATCGTTACACCAAACTTCTATTACGCTTAAGTTAGGTTCTGACTTAACTGTCTTTAAGGATTTATCTTCTTTTTTCTGAGTGTGATATCCCCAAGACCAAGTATTGCGAAACCAAAGCGTCGGTAAAACGTGTAGTTTGGCTATTTCTTTACTTCGATTGGTGACAGCAATTCGGAGCAGAATATCTTCCGGTGAATTTTTGGCGTACTCTACAGAAACATCAAAGTAGCGATTGTCATTAAAAATACCAGTATCCATTAGCTCAAATTCAAAAGCTGCTGGATTTGTGGATTTCCGACGCCGATTCTCTTCAATTAACCAGGCATAAGGAAAAGCTTGTTGCGGGTATTTATACAGACAACTCATGTAAGAATGAGTGGGTGTATTGTCAGTATAAAAGTAATATTCTTTGACATCTTCCCCGTGATTGCCTTCGCTATTAGTTAAACCAAACAGCCTTTCTTTGAGGATGGGGTCTTTTTCATTCCACAGAGCGATCGCCAAACAAACATTCTGGTGATTATCCGAGATTCCAGCAATACCATCCTCACCCCAACGATAGGCGCGAGAACGAGCTTGAGCGTGGGAAAAATAGTCCCAAGCAGCACCATTATCGCTGTAATCTTCCCGCACCGTTCCCCACTGGCGATCGCTCAAATACGACCCCCACCGCTTCCAATATTGGGTTTTATTGCGGTCTGCTTCCAGTCTCTTCCATTCAGCTGTATTTTTAATCTCTGACATCGTTCCCTCCACTGTTTGTACTATATTAACGTAAGTTGCAGTGAAAATTTATATCTTTTCCCCAAATTTTTACAGCAGGAATAGCTAAATTTTACCAGGCTTCTCTGCCGCCTTACTAAATTCAGTTATTTTGGGCATTTTGACGCTTGTCACTAGCAATTTGCGATCAAGATATAAAATTACCATAAGTTCTAACGATATACCTTAACGGTGGGGCGTAATTAGCCATTCATAAAATGTTATACTTCCCACTCCATAGCACAAAAAGTTCAGATTTTATTTGGGCAAAAAAGTATGAAGATTTGCTGCAAATACGGTGTGGGGGATGGGACAAAGCCAGGACTTACGCAGTCGCTTGCCATCACCAAAGTTTCGACCTGGAACTCTAGTTTCCTTGCTCAAGGATTTTTCACAGAAACTTTGGTGTTTGCGTAATATCATGTTTGGTGAATTGCCCATAATAAAAAAACCTCACCGCGTCGTTGCGTAGGGAACATTATTAACGTTATCTGTTTGTCCGAGATATCTATTATGTTCCCTACTCCTAATTTTGGGTAATCGACCGGACATGATATAAGTCCTGAAAGCGAAATTGCTCAATTAGATTGGAATATTAACCGTTTGAATAACAGCTTAGTTGAGTTATACTTAGGACGGTGATAAACTGGCAGAAAAGGTGGTTCCCAGGCAAGAATAGCAAAGCTATCACAGTTAGCAATTAGCAATTAGCAATTAGCAATTAGCAATTACGTCAAGTGAAACTCAAGCAAACAATGGGGCTGGAAGCAGGCAGCCAACATTGTCTGCTTTGGCATCACCGTTACTTTCGTTGCCGGCGGTAATGTAGAAACAATTCATGCTCGACTTGAGAAACCGACAACAGTTCTAAACGCGGTGCTTGAACAGTTAAAAATCCTGCGCCTTCTACGGGAGTGGGAGCCGTGGCGCCGCCGATAATTAACGGACAAACGGTGAGCCAGAATTCGTCGATTAAATCTTCTGCCACTAGGGAAGCGACGAGTTCGCCGCCGCCTAGAACGGCAATTCGCTGCAAACCCAATTGTGCCATCTCCGAGAAGGCAGCGTGCCAGTCAATGCCTTTATCGCCTCCATTAGCGACTAAAATGCGATCGAATCCCGGCTGTTGTTCCCATCGCTTTGCTCCTTCTGGGGTGGTAAGCAACCAACGAGGGATGGGTTGACTAAAGAATTTGATTTGAGGGTTGATTTCGGCGTTGCGGGAGCAAATAATTTGGATGGGTTGGGGGGGTTGTCCTTGTTGTTCTCGTTGTTTGAGGAGTTCGGGGTTAGTCACGGGTAACACGGTTTCGCCACGGCGGATGGTAGTCGCACCGACTAGAATGGCATCAGCTAAAGCGACTTGGGTTTCCAGGTGGTCTTTATCGTTAGGAGAACCGAATAGAGTGGGCGATCGCGCCGCATCGGTTATCTTACCATCGGCACTCATTGCTAGAATCGCTGTCGTCTGGGGTCGAGTCATCGGTTTATGAGGTAGAGTCAGGTAGCGCCTATCACAGAACATGGTACTGCCGTTGTCGCCCATCAAGGCGACAAAGCAGATGGGTAATCTTGTCCCCTTCTATAATTGTGTTTATGACTCGAAAAAGTAGACTGACTCAAGGCGTGCGACGTTGTCGAGCAAAAAATGGTAAGAAAATCCCGCTCATACCTGATGGAGGAACCTGCTTGAGCAGTCATTGGTCAAGCGGCGATAGTAATGACCGATGACAAGCGCGTCGGTAGAATTAGTTGGTGTTGGGGATTCCACCTTAAAATAGAGACGGTTTATGGCAAAGCCAGATAATTCTATATTCCATCGCCTTTTGCGATCGCCCATCTTGAACTTCATGGCTGAACCCCGGGAATCTTCCTTTCGTCGCATCCTGCTGTCCCGCATTTTGCTGCTCTCTGTCCCGGTTCTACTCGTGGGGGAGTACGTCACCTATCGCAAGGCACGCTCTAGCCTGCTAGAAACCGCTCGTCAAAACCTCACCGAAAGCGCCATCCGCAAAGGTGAAAGAATTGGCGAGGCAATTGAAGCGCTACAAGCTAACCTGATTACCGCCTCCGATACCGCTATTCTACATTCAGGCTCAAAAGAGGAGTCGCAACAATTCCTGGAGCAGCTGCAACAACAACTGCCGACGAAGATTCAGTGCATTCAATTGATCAACTTACAGAGCGGTCAACCTGTCAACAGTACCTGCGGAGAACCAGGGATTGTTGCGCTTTCAGCTTCTTTATGGCCTCAGCAGCCAACTCAATTGCTGCCCAGCCGCTCTAGCGTGCGTGTAACGACTCTACTCCATCCTAAATCCCCTCTGGGGGCACAGACAGCCGCTCCAACAACTCCCAACGGTCAACTGCAACTGGTTTTAAGCGCACCCGTTTACAACCGCGCTGGGCGATTGCGCTACGCCTTAAGCATTCAGTCAAGCTTGTATCAGCAACGCAATGATAAGCAAGGGTCGCTTTATGGCTCTACGGTCGTGATTGACCAAGACGGCACTATTTTAGAGCATCCGATTGCGGACCGAGTTGGACGTAATATTGCCGAGGAAACAGATGCGGCGCGACTGCAAAGCGTGCTGAAAAATGCCCTCGCTGGCGCGCAGGATTTTTTACACATATACGACTTTGAAAGCAAAAATATAGAATCGGTGGTAGGGTATACGGCAATACAGAACCCTATAAGTAAAAACCCAGAGGATAAATGGGTGATTTTAGCCGTTGCCAGCATAGACAACGCGCTATATGGCCTGGAAGAAATTAAACAGGTAATGTTCAATTTGATTTTGGGGTTGTTAGCGGCTAACTTATTGGCAACTTTGTATATATCTCGCGATCTGGCTCGTCCGTTGGAAAAACTGGAAGACTACGCGCTCAACGTCCAAGGTCGAGGGGGATCGGAACGGATACCGAGCAACTTTAAAATCCGCGAATTTAATCATTTAGCGCTCGCGCTCAATACGATGGTGGATCGCTTGACGGCTTGGGCAGAACAGGTAGAATCGGCTTGGAAAGAAGCGCAAGCAGCTAATCAATTAAAAAGCGAGTTTTTGGCGAATACTTCCCACGAGTTGAGAACTCCGTTAAATGCAATTATTGGTTGTATTCGCTTGGTGAAAGATGGCTGCTGCGATGACGAGGAAGAAGAAAGAGAATTTCTACAAAGAGCAGATGATGCGGCGATTCACCTGCTGAAGATTATCAACGAAATATTAGATTTATCAAAAATAGAAGCAGGAACGCTAACTGTCGTAACCGAACCCTTGGATATGCGCTCGCTGCTGCAAGAAGTAGTCGATATGCAAATGGTTCAACTAGATCAAAAAGGTTTACAGTTGCATTGGGTTCCCCCAACTGAACCAATGCCGGTTCAAGCCGATCCGGCGAAGCTCAAACAAGTTGTCCTCAACGTGGTTAGTAACGCAATTAAATTTACCGACGTTGGTAGCATCTCGATTAAGATGGAAATCCCATCAGGTACAAACAAAGTTATACTCACCGTCCGAGATACGGGATGCGGCGTTCCACCTGAACAACAGCAAAAACTGTTTCGTCCCTTTGTAATGGCTGACGGTACTAGAACCCGCAAGCACGGCGGTACCGGACTGGGATTGGCGATTTCGCGCAAGTTAATGGAACTGATGGCAGGTACGATAACTTTATACAGTCCAGGGACGGGTAAGGGAACGACGGTTGAGATTGCTATGCCCGCGATCGCAGCAGCCCGCTTGAGCGGCAGCGGTAACGAAATACCGAGTAAAATCAGCGATGCTGATTCTGTAAGCGTTGCTAGCGATTCTAACGGGTACGCTAGTCCCGTTCTGGGCGAGACGAATATCCCAAATGCTTCCAAGCAGCAGTAGTGGCGACTCTCCCCCGTGGAGTGCGGTGAATAAATCCAATTTGCATTAAATAAGGTTCGTAAACTTCTTCAATGGTTTGGGTATCTTCACCCGTTGCGGCGGCGATCGCTTCCAATCCCACTGGCCCGCCTTTAAAATTATTAATCATTACACTCAGCATCGTGCGGTCTGTCCAATCCAAACCGCATGGGTCTACATTGTAAACTTCCAGTGCTTCGGCGGCTATTTCTAGATTGATCGCACCCGCAGCTTTGACTTGAGCATAATCTCGCACCCGTTTCAGCAAGCGATTGGCAATCCGGGGGGTTCCCCTGGAACGGCGGGCAATTTCCTCTGCACCTTCTGGGGTAATTTGCACCTTGAGAATTTCCGCTGTGCGTTGCACAATTAAGGTGAGTTCGTCGGGTTCGTAGAAGCGCAGGCGTTGGATCAGTCCGAAGCGATCGCGCAATGGCGAAGTCAATGACCCCACCCGCGTCGTCGCCCCCACTAAAGTAAATGGCGGTAACGATAAACTACGAGTCCGCGCCGTTTGTCCTTTCCCGACTGTAATATCAACCCGAAAATCTTCCATCGCCGGATAGAGTAATTCTTCCGTCATCCTGGTCATGCGATGAATTTCATCAATAAATAGAATATCTCCCGGTTTTAGACCCACTAACAACCCCACAATATCCCGCGGACGTTCTAACGCCGGTGCAGCCGTAATTTTACACCCCACCCCCATTTCCGCCGCCAAAATTAAGGCCATCGTGGTTTTTCCCAAACCGGGAGGGCCATATAATAACAGGTGATCCAGGGTCTCGCCTCGACCTTTTGCCGCTTTGATGGCAATTTCCAGCACAGTCTTTAAATCTTTTTGTCCGATATAGTCTGCCAGTCTCTGGGGTCTAATTCCTTCTTCTAATTGATCGAGTTCTTCGCTGTTGGCGCTAGGTTGCAATAATTCTGACCGAGTTGGCGCATCGCCAGACTTGCGCTTGGCTTTTGACTTTTGCTGCTGCGGTTGACGATCTGGTTCGGTTGGCTGTTTAGAAGAAATTATCGCCATAATTGCCAATTTAGTTCAAGACTCGAAATATATCTGCTTACAGAAGATTCTGTTGCGCCAGACTCTCGATTATCATGACATTTTTTGACACTCCCCGCCCTATAAGGGCATATGCAGCTCAAAAGATAAATTTAGATCCCCCTCAATCTCCCAAAACAGCGGGGGACTTTATCCCTCAACCCAAACGCCAATCGTTACATGAAAATCGTATTCTGGTTTCACCTCCAACCCTAATTCTTGTCGGATAGACATCAAGCAAGGCGAATAGACATTAAGCCACCAATACCTGCCATTCGTCTTAATTTCGTTAGAGTAATAAAAATTGATGGTTTGACTTGGGTAGGCACTCCATCTAAAATGATTGTTAACAACTTCACCTCTAACAACAGTTATGTGAGAGCCAAGCCTGGGGTGTTGTAATCGCAGTCCCAATTGCTTTTGCACAAACCAGCAGTAGTACAAGCCCAGATCGCGATCGCATTCCAGAATTAACCATCCTATATTATTGGATTCTCCTTCCAGGGGATAATATTTTAGCGTGCCTTTCGCTAGTAGCATTATTAAATACAATATGTAACATAAGATTAATGATAGCGCATTGGTCAAGGATTTTTGACTAAGTTCTTGACGCTTAAACGATCTGTTTTGATTGCCTCATCTACAGCAGCATATTGAGTTGTTTTTCCTTTAGCCTTAAACTCTAAAACGAGCATTTGCGTGGAAAAAATCTACGCAAATATTCTATCTTATCAAAACCGTCCAGGAAGGACGGGGCTAATAACCCATTTTTTGGTAAATTGCCATGCTAGCGAAAAGAATTTTGCCTTGTCTGGATGTCAAAGCGGGGCGAGTCGTCAAAGGAGTGAACTTCGTCGATCTCAAGGATGCGGGCGATCCGGTGGAACTCGCTCAAGTTTACAACGACGCCGGGGCGGATGAGTTGGTATTTCTGGATATTACCGCCACCCACGAAGACCGAAATATTATCATCGATGTTGTCTACCGCACGGCTGAACAAGTTTTCATCCCTTTGACAGTTGGCGGCGGGATTCAATCCTTAGAAACGATTAAACAATTGTTGCGCGCCGGTGCGGATAAGGTCAGCATCAACTCGGCGGCGGTACGCAACCCGGATTTTGTCAGCGAAGCGAGTTCGCGCTTTGGAAATCAATGCATTGTGGTGGCGATTGATGCAAGGCGCAGACAAGATCCTCATAACCCTGGGTGGGATGTTTACGTGCGGGGTGGACGGGAAAATACGGGGATAGATGCGATCGCTTGGGCGAAAGAAGTAGAGCAACGCGGCGCCGGAGAGCTTCTGGTCACGAGTATGGACGCCGATGGGACGCAAGCGGGCTACGACCTCGAATTAACCCGAACTATCGCCGAACAAGTCCAAATTCCCGTCATTGCTTCCGGTGGCGCGGGCAACTGCGAACATATTTACCAGGCACTGGGGGAAGGCAAGGCAGAAGCAGCGCTGCTAGCATCTTTGCTCCATTATGGGCAATTGACTGTAGCAGAGATTAAATCTTACTTAAAGAATCGTCATATGCCCGTGCGCGTGGAGTAAACTGCCTGCATTAAGGGATACGCTGCTCAGAGCCAGATTTTGAGCCTGATCGAGACAGTCGCCCCCTCCCTGGCAGGCACGATCGGCGACTGTTACAATAGGTAAAAGTGTTACATTTTATTAAAATATGCTGGCATTTATTCTAATATTTGTGGTGGCGTTAGTGGCCTGGTCGCTGCACCTGATGGAGCAGGCAGTCGAGCATAAAGAATTTTCTTTGATGCTGGCAGGCACTTTAGTAGCGAGCGCGGCGGCTGCCATGTTGGTGGTGTATTTCCTCATGGGCGACTGCATCAGCTATTTAACCACCGCCCATTCTCCCTACTCATCCTACTCTTCCCAAGAATTGGTAGACACCTACTTGACAAATTACCAATAGTTGAGGCAAGATAGTAAAGCACCGCAAGGGGTTATAGCTCAGTTGGTAGAGCACCTCAATGGCATTGAGGGGGTCAGCGGTTCGAATCCGCTTAGCTCCATAAAGAGCGATCGCATCTGCGATTGAAGAAAGGTTGAGTAACCGCGACTGGGTACACAGATCGGGGAGTTACTGGCAAGCGATCGCGCTTGAGATGTCGAACTGCAAAAGCTTGCCCAACGGTTGGTTAAACCGGATGGTACTGAATCCGGTTACAAGTTGTAAATAGCGCTTTTCTCAGCTAACTAGCGCGATCGCTCTCAATCATCCCTGGTTTGAGCAACGCCTGGAAGTAAGCTCTAGTGTGACAGTTGAGGAATGCGTACCAATTAAGTTGCAACTCTTAATTGAGCATGAGGGTTGCTCTATGGCTGTAAAACGAGCCTTGACTGACTTTTTCTTCACGAAAATGCGATCGCTTGAGAAAGTGACACAGTAAATTACAATCCCCTCACTGTAGCTGCATACATTATGGGCGAGGGATCGCTCAAAATCATAGTGTTTGAAGCAGCCGACCAAAATCTGAGAATTATCTGATTTTTCTTCAACTTAAGCAGCCGTTCTTACAGGGCGAAACAAAGCAGTAACCAACCGAGGAGTATACGCTGGTGCCAAAAATAGAGATGAAAGATATGGTAGTGCTGTTGCCTGGAATTATGGGCAGCGTGCTGCAAAAAGATGGTAAAGATATTTGGAATATCTCAACTGAGGCAATCTGGAGAGGAACTTGCGAGGTAGTTAGTCGGGGTTCGTTGTTTGAAGAACTAACATTACAGGAAGATGACCCAGAAAAAGATTACTTGGACGATGGTATCAGGGCAACTGGTTTGATACAGGATGCTCGTTTGCTTCCGGGGTTCTTCAAGGTAGACGGTTACTCGTATATTCGGACTCAGATCATCAAAGACTTTAACATCACTCCTGGCAAGGTAGACGAAGATACAAGAGCAAACTTTTTCGAGTTTCCCTATGACTGGCGACGCGATAACCGGGTTGCAGCTAGGTTGTTGAAGAAGCTGATCGACCAGAATTTACCGAGATGGCAGGAAATACATCCGGGGGCTAAAGTCATTCTCATCGCCCACAGTATGGGGGGGATTGTTGCCCGTTATTATCTGGAACACTTAGGCGGCGCGGAGCATTGCAAGGCTCTGATTACTTTGGGTACGCCCTACCGAGGGTCAGTTAAAATACTGAACTATCTGGCAAACGGCTTCCGAAAGCGACCTCTTCCCGAACTGACTGAAGTGGTACGTTCTTTTACCTCAGCTTATCAGTTGCTGCCGATGTACCCAATGGTTAATGTCGATAGTAATTGGCAGCGAGTGGCAGAAGCGGATGGTATCCCAGGCGTGGTAAAAGAACGAGCGGAACAAGGACGAGAGTTTCTCTTGTCGCTCAAAGGCACGGGTGCATATCAAACCAAACCCATTGTTGGCGTGGGGCAAAGTACGTTTCAATCGGCAACGTTTGCCAATGGGAAACTAGAAGTGAGCAAAGACGCACTGCCAACCAATCCCAACAGTCAACAAGCGTTATCTCCGAGTTATGCCACTGGCGACGACACCGTACCCCTGTTGTCAGCTATTCCGCTTGAATTATCTGACCAACTGCAAGATGTGCCTTTGATAGAGTGTCACGGTTCGTTGCAATGTAATCCTCAAGTATGGACTTTAGTGAGGACTGCCCTCATGGGGCTGCAAGATACAATTAGTGACTTTCAAAACCCCAAAAGCATTCAATCTTTGTCACAACCAGCAGGTATTCGTCTCGATATTGATGACTTGTATCTCCCCGATGAGCCAGTGCAACTGCGTGCTGAAATTGTTAACGTGGAGCCTGAAACTCTCAATTCAACTGGGAACTTTGGTGGGCTAAACGCGATTATTACGCCAGTGCGGGTGAGTGGAGAGCAGGAAGAAGTGGAAACAGAGTTTGAGCAACAAGGGGATAGTCGATACGTGCTGACTCTCGATCCAACTGTTCTTGCTCCAGGACTGTACCGCTTGACTGTGGAAACGGCTAAGTCTCACGCTCAAGCGCCAACATCTGTACGCGATTTGTTCCAAGTGATGGGGTGAAGCAAGCTGTGGTTAGAAGAGTGCGGGAAGAGGGAGCATGTCAACTTTGTAGCCGACACCCGCCCATGGTGTCGCTACACAAACAAAGCCTGCCAAAGGCAGGCTTTAAAAGCTTTAGCCCGCTTTAGCGGGCTTCGTTTGTATAGCCGCACCCTTCAGGGTGTTGGTGTAGATTTGCATTCCTGACATGCTCCCGCGGGAAGATGCGATGCAGTGGTTTTGGGACAAAAAAGATGATTTAGGTCTAGCTCGCTTCGTTATCTATTCTAAAGATTCAGAAGCGGTTAAGACGTTCATTGAAAAAGCAGTTAAATCGTCCCATCTACCTAAGAGTGGCTACGATTTGCATCAAGACCCTAACGACGGACGTAAACAGCTTGTCGAAAAAATTTATCATGCTTTGCGCCATAACCAGGTCGAGTATGACCTGAATGAATTTCATGAGTTATCAGGAGACAGGCAACTCATCCGCACGCCGGAGGAAATTCTGGATACCCAAGGAAAAGGAACTTGCCTCGATTTGGCGATACTCTTCTGCGCGATTTGTTGGTATTACGATTTGCTATCCATCTTAATTCTGGTCGAGGGTCATGCCTTAGTCGCTGTGTCACTCACCCACAGTCTCCGGGATTGGGAAAACGAGGAACGTCGAGGGCAACAACTTTTCTGGGAAGGACTTGGAAGGCTTACAGATACTCGTGAACTCCAGAAGATGGTTAAACGAGAAGACTACTTGGCATTCGAATGTACAGGTTTTGCCAAGAGTGAAACTCTGTCTGAGTGCGAGGATGAAAAGTTCCAACGAGAGGATGGGTTTTTGTCCTTTGACCAGGCGGTTGAATTGGGTTGTAAGCAACTGGAACGACGCTTAAAATTTGCCCTCGATATTCACATCGCTTACAACTTTTGGTGGTCTAAAGTAGTATGTCAAAATCGCCTCGAAGCCGAACCCATAAAGCGGTTGATTAACAACCCTCTGACGAATGGGGAAAATCCTCTCCTAAAACTCTACGTGTCACTGGGACTGATAGAGCGAAAACCGGACGCACAGCGCCGACCTAGCGAGAATGACTTTTCTCCAGAAGGGTCATTGTTTAATCAGCCAGATTATCAGTATGAAGTTGTGCGAGAGTACAAGCATAAGGAATTTTTCGAGGAAGTTCTCAAACACAAGAGCAGCAGTAGGAGCCAAGGAAAACGACTGGCGATTGTTGGCGACCCCGGTGGCGGTAAAACTACCCTGTTGCAAAGGATTGCTTATTGGATACTAGAGGAAGAACAAGGATTACCGATTTGGGTTCCTTTGGGTTCAGTAGAGGGAACAGATAAAGCGAATGAGGGCTGGCTGTATCGCTATCTCTCAGAAACTTGGCTGAAAAATGTAGCAGGAGAACCCGAAAAAACGCCTATAGAATGGCAGCAAACTTTTGCAGAACTCCTCAAAAGTGGTCAGGTGTGGCTGCTGTTGGATGGGGCAGACGAAATGGCACTCAAGTCTCCTCTGACAAGGGTCAAGGAACAGCTAGCCAAAGGTTGGGCTGAGTCAGTGAGAGTCGTACTAAGTTGTCGATTAAATCTGTGGGAAGTAGAAAAAGAGGCTTTATGGGAAAAATTTGATATTTACCGCACGCTGGATTTTTCCTACCCTGACCAAGTGCATCAATTCATTAACAATTGGTTTGGAGAGGACAATCCGAAAGCAAAGGGATTACAGGATAAGCTAGCGGAGGAGAATCGGAAACGTCTCCAAGATTTGGTTAAAAATCCCCTGCGGTTAGCACTGTTATGTCGCATTTGGAAAAAAGGTCTAGGCACTTTACCGGATACGAAGGCTGACTTTTATCGATTGCTTGTCGAAAACCACTACAAATGGAAGGACGACAGTACCAATGAAGAATTTGCTATACCCGAAGACAGGAAGAAAGAACTGAATCGAGCCTTGGGTCAGTTGGCACGAGACGCAATTGATAGAGAAGATTTTCGCTTTCGGCTGCGGGAAAGTTATATTAGAAAGTATTTACAAGAACCGAATGAAAAGTTTTCACTATTTTGGTGGGCGTTAAAGTTGGGATGGCTGCTTAATGTAGGTTTTCCAACAGAAGGAGAAACAAATTTAGGCGAAAAAGTCTATGCCTTCTTTCATCCCACGTTTCAGGAATATTTGGCATCTACAGTAGTTGATAATTACGACTTTTTATGGCCTATTGAACACCGTAAAATACCCGTAAAATATAAAAATAATCCAGAAATATATAAGCGCTACCGTATTTTTGTCCCGCAGTGTAAAGAGGTGATTTTACTGTGGTTGGGGCGACCAAAAGAAGAGCTGCCTGACAAGCAGAAGGAGAGGTTTATCCAGGCATTGGTACAGTTTAAGAGTGGGTGTGGAGACTTTTATTGGTATCGCTCAATTTTTCTAGCGGCTGCTGGAATAGCAGAGTTTGATTGTAGCCGAAGTGATGAAATTGTAGCTAGTATTATTGCCTTAAGTTTTGGTTTCCTCCATGAGAAAAAACAAGAGTGGATGCAAATTCCAGATTGTATTGAAAGGGTAGCTAGATCAGCCCTGAAAGAGAGCGATCGCCAAAGAGTATATGATTGGCTAGTAGATCTACAAAACATCTGTCAAGATGGCAATACCAATTTTATAGTTGCAATGACCATAGCTAACGTTGATTTAGAAGAAATGACTAAGGAAATCAGCGATAATTCAAATTCAATTAACGATATAACTGAAGATGAGATAAGCGATATGGTGCGCTTGAGTATTCAGACACTTCGCGTATGCCAGAATAAAATTAATCTTTTGTCCGAAACTAACAGCGATCTAAATGAACGAGGACAGTTTAGTATTAAAAATTTCCACATTTATCAGAATGAAATATATCTTTTAGATGAAATTGAATTCTTAGGAAAACATGGTAATGGCTACTCAGAAGCCATTAACGCTTTGATTGAATTACTGGACAATAACTGGCAGAATCAGAGTATTTATCGGGAAATTGCTCTAAGCCTTGGTCGAATTGGTATCGAAAACCCAAAAGCTGTCAATGCTTTGATTAGAATACTAGACTTAACTCAGGATGAAGAAACCCGTCAAAACGTTGCTTTTGGCTTAGGTAAAATTAGTACTGAATCCCAAAAATATATTGATACCTTGATTAAACTCCTGGACAGTAAGGATGAAGAAACACGTCTAAATGCCGCTTCAAGCTTGGCACGAATTGGCACTATTGACCCAGAAGCCATTAACAAAAGTGCTGATACCTTAATTGATCTACTTTACTCCTGTCAACGTCTGGAAACTCTTATGCAAGTTCCGTATAGCTGGGAAGCTGTTTTATCATACAACCTGCTTCAAAAAACAGTTATAAAGTTGAAAAGGTATCTGAATGATGAAGTTGATAAAAACAATGACCGCTTTCATTTTGACCGTTTTAAGGCTTGCTACCAAGTCATCTGGTACTGCGCCCAAAACATGACCTACCCAGACTTCTATAAAGCTTGGCACAGTCAACCAAAGCACCGCAGTTGGTTTCAATGGCTTTGGCACAGAATCTCAACCAAGCTGCTGAATTAATTCAGAGCTTTCAGGCTGCACTAGCTGATATAGCGTTTCTAATTGAGATGTAAAAATCCGCGCCGTACAGGGAGTTGAGATTTGCTGACTATAGAAAGCGATCGCACTATCGTTTTGGTGTTTTACCAAAACCCCACCGCAGAAGCTAGAGAGAGCTTTTCCCCTACCTTCCTCACAAATTTGAGCAAATTCGAGGGTGCGATTTGTGTCGTTACCGACCAACCCATTGACCACATCCCCCTAAAATACTTTGCACCAACCAGTCCATAGAAGATGTGGTGGAGTGGATACGAGCGATCGCAATGGCACGTTTTAGCAGGATGAAGAGGCGCGGTCACTGATGACTGTCAATCTCCTCCAATTTCTCCAATCATGCGTCTCACGCCTCAATCTGCTGCTGTAATTGTTGGATGGGATCGCCAGTTCCCAATCAAGTTTAATCAATTGCGATCGCACTTTCTATTCTCGGTACTCGACACAAACCCTAAGATAATTCACAGAATAATTCGATAATGACTAATATCAACAAGGTTTCTGACGTTTCTCCATCGTACTAAACGGCAGAAAACAATGGGGACACTCGTCTTGTACCCATAACGCCGGAACCAGGCTCAAAGTCTCGCAGTTGGTACATTTCGATCATAAGTTTGTTTGATCTGACCGTCGTGTGACATATGCAATCTGTTAACAGACAGGTGACGGTAAGACTGTTAACACCATAAACACTAGATATATAGGTGTCTATCCTGGTAACACTAGATGTAGTCACCAAATTTTAACCAAAGTTGTGGACAAAAATGGTTAAAACAGGAGAGGCTAGAAGGGTACAGGGATTTCACCAAATGGCTGAAAGTCTTACTATTTGGCAATCAAACAAACGAGCACGGAGGGATTTGAACCCCCGACACCCAGAACCGGAATCTGGTGCTCTATCCACTGAGCTACGTGCCCTTACTTCTAGAAATTATAGCATTGGCGATCGCTAAACCCAACTCCACAACGATCTCAAATCCCCAACATTCCTCTCAGCATCGGAGGCATGGGCAAGATCATCGCGATCAACAACGCCATTGCCAACAGTCCCCAGAAGTCGCGCTGGTTGTCGAGTGCGGAGACATCGTTGAGTGCCGGTTCATCGTTAACCGGCATCAAAAATAATAGAATTGCCCACAGTAAAAACTCACGCTGCACCAGGGACCAACCCAGTAGCAAGAACCGCGCCACTTGACCAATTGCGATCGCAGCTTGTTGTCCCAACATCGCGTGGATGATGTGACCCCCGTCGAGTTGTCCCACCGGCATCAAATTCAATGCCGTGACGATGATCCCCAGGTAGCCAGCTACCGCCACGGGATGGAGGTCTATCGCCACGTTGGCGGTCAAAGCGCTGCCCAAGGTTAGCTTACTCAACAGGGTCATCAATAGGGAAAACCTGGGGTTAAACAAATCGAAATTTAACATGGCTGACTTATCAGACAGGGGAACGACGCTGGAATTGGCTAAGCCCCAAATCAACAAGGGTATTGTGACGATAAAGCCTGCAAAAGGCCCTGCGATCGCTACATCAAACAAAGCTTTACGATTGGGTACGGGACTCCGCATCTGGATAAACGCCCCAAACGTCCCCAAGAAAAAAGGCACGGGTATAAAATAAGGCAGCGTCGTGCGAATTTTATAGCGTCGGGCCGCCAGATAATGGCCTAATTCGTGGATACCCAGAATCGTCATTAAAGATAAAGCATAGGGCAGTCCTTGCAGCAAGGCACTTGGGTCAGATTTCACCGCTGCTTCGGTGACATTGGCGATCTCCGCACCAATAATGGTGGTGGTAAATAAAGTTACCAGCAGCAGTGCCAAAGCCAAACCTGGTCGCGTCAGGGGTTCGCTGTTGCGTTTTGCCTCGCGATGTGCTAGGGGGTTGGGGACTAGGGCGAAAAAGGGTTTGCCGGTGAAGTCTTCTTGAAACAGAATATAGAAGCGATCGCTAAAGTGTGCTTCAATATTCTCCTTGATTGTCTTGTAAGCCACCTCTGGATGGGAACGCAGACTGCCTCGGCAAATCACCGCTTGGGGTCGATACTCCAGATTTTGCAGGTAATAAATCGACCAGGGAAAACAATTGCGGAGGATTGCTTCTTCATCTTTGGTTAGCGCCCGCACAGTTTGCTTTTGGGCATCCCCGTTGAGAGTTTGTGCCGCAACTGGGGAATCTGTTGTCTTAGCTTCCTCTGGGGTTAGTTCCCGACGCCCCAAATGAATCAGCCACCAGTACAATATCGGACAAATGATAAACGGTCCGAGCAACAGTACCAAAGGCGGCTCTTTGCGGTAAATCCAAATCCAGCCACTCCAAATAAATGCGGGTGTCATCATCACCAGCCACAATATCCACACGGGTGTTTTTGTGATGCTGGCGACGCTGCGCTGCACAATGAAGTAGGTAACCAGTCCTAGTACTAGGAGTAAAAATAAGTTCATTTTATGCCCAAACCAGCAAGGGCTGTCTTTGACAATATTTTTGCATTTCCACCCAATCGAGAGACGTTGGGGGCGACAGCTTATTTCATTGTAAAGAACGATGTCAATATTCTGCTGGATTGTCCCGCACCTGACGAAGAAAACCAGCTATTTTTACAGGAGCGCGGCGGAGTCCGGTGGTTGTTTATAACCCATCGGGGCGGTATAGGCAAGCATGTCAAGGAAATTCAACAAACCTTTGGCTGCGAAATTTTGATTCAGGAACAGGAAGCTTATCTGTTACCTGGGTTAACCGTCACGACCTTCCAGAAAGAGTTTACCCTCTCTCCGACTAGCCAGGTTATTTGGACGCCCGGTCATTCTCCCGGTTCTTCTTGCCTTTATGACGGCGAATCTGGAGGCGTATTATTTACCGGGCGTCACTTATTGCCAAATCGGCAGGGTAACCCCGTCCCCTTGCGAACTTCCAAAACTTTTCACTGGCGAAGGCAAATTAACAGCGTGAACATGTTGCGGGAAGTTTTTAGCTCAGAAACCCTGCAATACATCTGTCCGGGTGCCAATACTGGATTTTTGCGGGGGAAAGGAGCGATCGCAAAAGCTTATGATAAATTGGCGCAATTAAATCTAGATGCGTTGCTTCAGGCAAAACCGGGGCTGTAAACTATTCACCGCCAACCCGTGAGGGTATGGCGGCAGCTTCTAGTTCCATAGCAAATCCGGTTCAAAAACCCCTTTTTTACCAACAGTCAGTCTCCAACTCTTGCTGATGAGCGAACCGTGGGGATAATATTAAGACAGAAACAGAAAATTCCCACCCGGATCGGAATCGAGAAAAAATATGAGCGGTGAAAAGCGGCGCTACGTCAGTTTAGAAGAACAGGAAAGTCGTTTGCCTTCGGTGCAGTAAGATTTACCCGAAAGATTAAATGCCGTCACAGAGCAAGCACGGCAAGAGTTTCAGCAACGCAAGACGCCGCTAGAACAACGCGCCAGACAGCAGGAACAAGAGACACAGAGACTTAGAAGCAGTAAAAGATTGCTAGTTTTTTAAGGGGTTGCATCTTGGGAAACTTGATAAATCAGCCTGACTGAGGGGAAATTTTTTAGATGACGGAACGGCTAGAATTAACGGCAAGACAGAATGAGAAAGCAGCGTCCAATATCACGACATTTTTATTGGCTGTGGCTGTATTAGCTCTTTCTTTAGCAGCAATTTTTATTCGATTGAGCGAGCAGGAAATAAGTCCGGTTGCTACAGTATTTCATCGCTTTTGGATAGCAACGATTGTCTTTGGGTTTTGGAGTGGATTAGAAGGAAAAGTCGGCGGCAAATTGGCGGAGGAAAGAACAGGAAAAAATTGGCTTTATACTCGTCGCGACTTAATGCTATTACTAACAATGGGAACAGTTGCGTCACTTTCAGTGGTTTTTTGGGCATGGTCGCTGACGCAAACTAGCGTTGCCAATTCGACAGTTTTACGTAATTTAACACCCTTATTTACCACATTGGGAGGGTGGCTGTTTTTCCAAAAGTGCTTTGACAGGCGATTTTTAACGGGAATGGCGTTGGCGCTCGCAGGCGCTATTACGATCGGGATTGACGACTTACAGATTTCTACCGATAATTTGTTTGGAGATGGAGCCGCTTTGCTGGCAGCACTATTGTATGGCTTCTACTTGCTGGTTGTCGAGCAACTGCGCCTTAAATTTTCGGCTTCAACGATTCTTCTGTGGCGCTGTGGACTCGGTGCTGTACTAACCTTCCCCATAGTTTTATTGGCAGAAGACCGAAGGTTCCCGATGACTTTGCAGGGATGGTTAGCTGTAATTTCGCTTGCCGTCATTTGTCAATGTTTGGGACAGGGACTTTTAGCGCAAACCCTCAATCAGTTATCTTCGGGATTTGTCGCAGTCGCATTGCTGCTCGAACCTGCAATTACTGCGCTACTAGCTTGGGCTATTTTCTCAGAAGGATTAAGTCTGAGCAACGGATTAGCTTGGGTCGTCGTTTTAGTTGGTATTTATCTGGCTAAAACGAGTTCATCTACTCAGAAAACCTAGAGTTTACAAATCGCTGTTTCACTTCATATCGCCCTATGACACTGACATATCACTTTGACTTGGTTTCGGCATACATGGAACGACTTTATCCAAAATTGCGGATTGCGGTTATTCATGGTGGGGACAAAAATAAAGAAGGCAGTGTCATTTACAAAACCCACAACCCGCGTTCAACGAAAACTTACGAACAAGTTGCCCACGATATTGCCAATGCTTTGGAAGATGTTGGCTTTCAGCAGGTTTTCGTCATGGCGGACGACATGACCCTTCCAGAAAAACTGAAAAAAGAAAACATCCACATTTGCTGGCTAAATACGGGGGGTGTCCAAGGCTATAATCCCCTCTGTCATACGCCTGCCATACTGGAAATGTTAGGTATGCCTTACGTCGGACATAATCCTCTCAATAGCTCGATTTTAGATAACAAACATTGCTTCAAACTAGAACTGCAAGCTTTAGGATTTAAGACAGCCCCCTTTATGACGTGGCATCCGTCCCAAGGAATTTTTCGACCCGAAAACAGTCGGTTTTTGTTGACTTTTGAAGGCTATTATGGGCCGTTTTTAGTCAAACCTGTTTCTGGTCGAGCGTCCTTAAACATATATTTTGTAGAAACAGCGGAGCAGTTAACCGATGCAGTTGCCCAAGTTCATCAGATTACCCAAAACACAGCTTTAATTGAAACCTATCTACCTGGACGAGAATTTTGCGTGTCCGTTTGTGGGTACGTCACTCATACCAAGAGACGTTTTTATAAAAATTCCCAGCCTTTTGTCTTTTCAACAATAGAGCGAGTTCTCGACCCTGGCATACCCATTTTTACCTCAATGGACAAGAGAGCAATTAGCACCGACAGGATGCGATTACTCAAAGATGAAAATCTGGATATTAAACAAAAATTAATCGATATAGCCCAGAGAATTTATCGGGAATTCAATTTAAATACTTTGGTGCGAATTGACTTGCGGGCAGACGAGCGGGGAACACTGTATATTTTAGAAGCGAATCCCAAACCCGATTTAAAGCGTCCGACAGAAAATGTGACGAGTTTAGTCGCAGAAGGTTTGGGAGAATACGGCATGAGTTATGAAGATTTAATTTTAAGCTTGCTTGCCGATCGCCTCGACTATTTACTCACCTATCGTAGCAATACGATCCCGCATATTGTCGAATTGATTGAGTGAAACACCTTATAGTGCTAAGAAGGTTTAATTCTACACACAGGACTTACGCACGACGAGCATAGAAACCCGGGTTTCTGCATAGATCTCTAGTTGCCAAACCAACGATTTTTCATAGAAACTTTGGTGTTTGCGTAAGTCCTGACACAGCTCCAATGGCAAGGCTTGTAGCCCGCCTGGGATTCAAATTTCGGGCGGGTGTGGGCGACACCAACGACTGATTTGCCAACAAGATTACAGCTGTTTGCAGGCGGTGATGGTACACCTTCGACAGCAGTGTGCGCGCAGCATTATAGCGGATTTCATTCGGATGAGGTACACCTTGGTTTGTGTAGCGGCACCCTTAAGGGTGCCGCTACACAAAAGGCGCGGTTTCGCTGTACCTCACGCGGCTGCAAGCCGCTGTAATGCTGCGCGCTTGACAAACAAAGCCGGGCTGTACCTCACCCATTTGAAATCCGCTATATTGATTTCTGCGCGGGTGTGGCGGTGTCAGATCTGATATTAGTCTGATAGCAGATAGATAAATTCCCTACAGGGTATTGATTCCAAAAATTAGGGTAAAAAATGTCAGTAAAAAATGGGTTGGGTTTTGCTTTGGCTCAACCCAACCTAAATCAACTGGGATTAATTAATTCCAAAATCGGATTAGAAATCCAACTAACGCCGACTTTAAGTTGATGTTCTAACCCAGGCATCCGATACAGATAGGCGAGGCGACGCATCAGGTAAGCGAGTTGACCATCGAGTTGCAATCCCATGCCTGTATAAGTAGCGCTATCGGTTCCCAATGTCAGCATTTCTCCCAAATTCTGATAGCGGAAAGGAAGCATTGGACGCTTAGTCAGGGATGCCCAAACATTCCAAGCAGCATAATCTGATTGTTGGAAAGCTGCTTGCGCCGATGGGGGAACTTGCTGTCCTTCATTGTCGCGACAGTCGCTTAAATCTCCCAAAACAAAAATTTCTTCACGGTCGATTGCTTGCAGCGTGGGTGTAGTCACAAGCTGTCCCCGCTGGTTTTGTTTGAGGGGGAGATTTCGCACTAAGGGAGATCCTTGCATTCCCACCGTCCACAGCACTATATCCACGGGAATCGTGTCTACAGTTCCTTTGTAAATCAGGGAAATCCTATCGGCTGCAATTGATTCGACGCCGGTTTCTAAATCGATCCAAACGCCTTTTGCTTCGAGGGTTTTACTTGCGGTTTCCCGGTTATATTCTGGGGAGTTTCTGAGAATTTTATCGGCTTGTTCAATAATCCTAAACCGTCCCCGTTCTTTGAGTCTATCTGCCAGCTTGCAAGCTAATTCGACGCCGCAATAACCGCCGCCGACAATTGCTATGCGAATTTTTTCTTTGTCGGATTGTTCTAAAACTCGCAGTCGTTCTTCCAGACGATAGGCATCGGCAAGCGTGCGGAATGGAAACGCATAAGATGCAGCACCCGGTACCTTATCTAGGGGCGATTCTCCACCCAGGGCTAAAATTAAGCGCTCGTAGGATATTTCCGCGCCTTCCTGCAATTCCACCCGCTGCTGTTCTAGATCAATTCCCGCGACATTTCCTTGACAAAAACGCACGCCTGTGTTATGGAGGATTTCGGCAAACGGGGGGGCGATTTCCCAAGATTGCAGTTCGCGAGTGAGGAGTTCATAGAGGAGGGGGACGAAGAGGAAGCGATCGCTTTTGTCCACCAGGACAATTTCCGGCTTTTGGGTTCCCTCCCAGGGTAGCTGGGAGAGGCGCAAAGCGGTGTAGAGACCACCAAAGCCTCCACCTAGTATACAGATTCGTGCGGGTTGTTCGGTCATGGTTGAATCGGCGCGAGTCGATGGTGGGGAACTCTTTTCAGGATAGCAAGGGCAGGTGTGCAGGTGTGCGGGTGGGCAGGTGTGCGGGTGAGCAGGTGTGCAGGTGTGCAGGTGGGCAGGTGGGCAGGTAGGATTATGAGCTTGATTTGACGGTTGATGATTATTTCCAGTCTATGCTCCGGGTGCTCCCCATCTCCCCTGCTCCGGGTGCTCCGGGTGCTCCCCATCTCCCCTGCTCACCCGCTCACCCGCTCACCTGCTCCTCTGCTGCTTGGGAAAGGAGAAAGATTTGTCACTACAAGATGCTGGCGGGATGAAATTTTCTTCGGGTGAATAATCTAACAAAGAGTATGTTATGTCTAACCCGCAAGCACCCGCATTTGTCCACATATAATCTAAAAATTTAAACGGTAAGTGTCCGGCGGGAGCATTGGTTTGATAGGTGATTCCAGAGATGGCATTTGGGTTTTGTTTATCGCTGAGTTTCCAATTTATCTGCTTAAACAATTCATCGGGTAATGTGGTTTTCTCGTAAAGTTGTTTTTGCACGCTCAAACCAAACTTTCCCTTGGAGTATTGCACCCATAATTGGTCGATGGCGCGTAAAGTCGGCGCGAGGCATTCTGGTTTTTCTCCAGTTGGACAAGGGTGACGCGCGATAGCGGCAAAGGTTTCCTCGTCTGCTTCTTTCCACTTTTTGGCTAAGAGTAAGTTACGCAGTTTGCTTAAGTCTGGCGTATCGTTTGGGGTTGGTTTTGCTTGGGTATCTATTGTATAAACTTGTCCGGGTGATTCGTTACTTGGAGCTTGGTTATCGGCTAGTTTAGAACCAGTTAGCGCGGGAAGTTTTAGCTGCTTTTCGGCATTGTTTAACCCGGTTTGGTATGCGGCAAGTTGTTTTTGAGCAAGTGCATACTTGGGGTTAGATCTTGGCACTGCTTTGATTAAGTCTATTGCTTGTTGCCACCGAGTCGCTACTAGGGTCCAGTCTTCTTTAGTTTGGGCAATTTGGGCGATATTTTTAGCACTGATGGCTTTATTTTCTGCTTCCTGGAAGAAGTCAGTTTCAGGGGATGTTGGCGGTGGGGAAGCTAAAGTAACGGGTGAAGGTGGAGGTGCAGCGGGGGTGAGTGGGGATGGAGGTAGCGAGGTCGGTGGTGCTTGCTGGGTGACAGTGCAAGCATACAGCAATACCGTCCCCGCGATTATGGCACTGTTAATCGCGATAGGGAGTTTCATGGGTGATGTTTAATGGCGAGTCGAGAGCGTTACCAAGTTACGCGATCGCGCAACTTTTCTAGTTTACTAGACCCAACTCCCGGTACTTTGTCAAGGTCTTCTAAAGAAGTAAAAGGTTTCTGCTGTCTTGCTTGAATAATTTCCCGTGCTAATTTCGCCCCCACTCCCGGTAAGGATTCTAATTCGGCAATACTTGCTGTATTCAGATTAACTTTTTGTTCTTGACTTTGCGGGGACAGGTTTTGACTTTGGTTGGGAGATGCTGTTATTATCTGCGGACATTGTTGCTGTTGCACTTTAATTTTCCGCTGCATCCAATCGGGTACACCCAAGACGGCATTTCCATAAAGTCGCTCGAATTCCCGCTTAAAATGAGCCGCGACTGTCTGACTTTGAATTACTAAAACTGTCTCGTCATTATTCCGATCGGCTGCTAATGACCAGTTGTGGGAACCCGTTATCACAATTATATCATCAATTAGGCCAAATTTATGATGTAATAAATCACCTTTTAATAACTGAGGAACGCCGACGGTAGAAATGGGATTTCCCCAAGGACGATTATGGGGTTCGTACTTGCATTTATTAGCAAAAGCAACTCCCATCATATCTAACGCTTCGCTGTAGCTGCGATAGGCGAAATCCGGGTCGATTAAAGCGCGTACTTGGACTCCCTGCTGATGACTTGTTTCTAAAATATTGACCAGATTCTGTTCTGAAAAAACGAACAATGCCAGATCGATTGTAGTGGTAGCTGTTTTTAAGGTTTTGCCGATTAAACCGTTACTGCTTTCATCCCAACCTAGCCTTAAAGAAGTGGGAGAAAATTGCAGGGAAACGGTTGTATCTCCCAGTTGGATTTGTTGCGCTGGTCGATCAGGTTTTTTGACGCCAAATTGACTATCGGGTTTGCCTCCCGGCCCATCGCCCCACATGATGTTAAACTCTTGAGTAAATAAGGCGGCTAATTCGGAGCTGGTAATTTTCAACAAGTTGTTGGCATTGCCCAAACTGCTGGTATTTTTAAAGTCGCCGTGAATGTCAGAAGTAGTAAAATTAGCCGAAGTAACGATAACTTTTACGCCATCGACGATAACAAATTTGTGGTGCATTAAACTGCTGCCTTTGGAACCATCCGCAGTGTCATCGATTATCGGGATACCGGCTTTTTTTAAGATGACTAGGGCGTCTCGATTGTTGATTTCATCGGGAGTGATATTATTATCGCGATCGCGGTCTATTAATTGGCGGAATTCTTGGTAGCGATCGCGTTCCCTCTCCGGCAATTTTTCCACCTCAGTCGCCGTCAAACTACTGAAAGGTCGGCTATAGTTATTTTCCAAGATTATCCTAACTTTAACCCCGGCTTTTTTCCGCTCGGCTAATGCTTTGGCAATTTGGGGTAAGCGGAATTCTTGAACGGCGATGTCTATGGTGGAATTGGCGGAGGCGATCGCATCCACAATAATCTGCTCTAAATTATCCCCATCGCGCCTTTGATTGCGTAATGGTTCGATATATTCCGCCGCCTGGGAATGGTTAAAATAAACTTCAACAAAAGCATCTTGAGGTAAAGGTTGAGGTCGCGTATTTTGGGATTGGACTTGTTGACAAGCAGTAGTCGTAAGTGCTAATAAAACAATGCCGCCAAGTCGCAAGCAAGAAGATAGAGAAAACATTGGCATGTCGTGGGATGATGCAAATTTGATTGACAGATTCATAATTCCCAAACGGCAAGTTAAAATTCACCAACCCTGGACAAAATCAGACGTTAATATAGATCCAGTAACATCCTTAAATCCTATGTTTCCCGCCAAATATCCCGTGCCTCAAAGTGAACCCCCCTTATCGCCGAGGGAAACACTACCGACGATGTACGATCTTCCTAGCGAAAACCCGGAGGAACCCGGTTTGCCAGACGAATTTCACGACTTTCAACCGCAATTATTAAGCCAAACTTTCCGTCCGCCACAATATCCGGCGTCGCGAGTCTTTTGCGGCAGTGACATTAATTTATACTATGATGTACGCCATCCTCTATGGTACAAGCGACCGGATTGGTTTGGGGTAGTGGGTGTCCCTCGATTTTATGATGAAGTTGATTTGCGCCTGAGTTACGTGATTTGGCAAGAAGGTGTTAATCCTTTTGTAGTTGTGGAGTTGCTTTCGCCAGGGACAGAGAAAGAAGATTTAGGGGAAACCGAGACGGAAAAACTGCCACCTGAATCTTCTGTTGCTGGTAACGGACAAGCAATTCAAACAGAAACTGAAAATAAACCACCCCGAAAATGGGAAGTTTACGAGCAAATTTTACGCATTCCTTATTATTTTGTTTTTAGTCGCTACACCGATCGGTTACGCGCCTTTAAAATAGTGGGAGCGCAATATCAAGAACTAGAGTTACACGAATCGCGAGTGTGGATTCCTGAATTAGAGTTGGGTCTAGGTTTGTGGCAAGGGGAGTTTCAAGGAATTGAGCGATTGTGGTTGCGTTGGTATGATGTTCAATGCAACTGGATTCTCACTGATGCCGAACAAGAAGGACAGCGTGCCGAACAAGAAAGACAGCGTGCCGAACAAGAAAGACAGCGTGCTGAACAAGAAAGACAGCGTGCAGAACAAGCTGAATCTAGAGCAGAACAAGCTGAATCTAGATTAGACTTGCTGATGCAAAATCTGCGAGATGCCGGGATCGATCCGGAGCAATTTTTGCAGGGTGGGGGTTGAAAAAAGAGTGCGATATGCCTCCGGTATATCGCCGGTACAGCGGATTGCAGCTGGATGAGGTACATCTTCGTTTGTGTAGCGGCAGCATTAATGCTGCGCGCTTGACAAACGAAACCTTAAGGTTGATTAACCGGATAATTCAGTGTCGCTGAAAAATTGCTGATTCATGCGATCGCAATGCTGACAGAGATTCTCCAGTTTCAGTGCATAATCAACAATTGGACTAGCAAAGGGCGGCTTAATAAAATTACCTATATACCCATAGGCAGTTGCATCTAAAGTCGTGGGTTTATCTCCCATAAAAAACGGTTTATCAGCCAAAAAATCCGACAGTGCTTGAAGATCGGCAGTAATAATTTGGTAGATTTCCTCACTGCTGTGACGCCCCATACCCTGAACGTACATTTGATTGCGGAGATTTTCGCGCAATTCTTCGAGGAATGGCTCCCATCCTTCTGGCGGCGCTTCAGTTCCTAGCATACCAGCTAGCACTTCTTTATAAACTAGCCAGTTTTCTTCCACAAAGTAGCGAATGTAGACTCCTCCATAGTAAGTGTTTTCTTTGAGCATTCGGCGGAAAGCAAGCGAGATTGATCGCTCAGTAGATGTTAAACATGAATCGAGATATATCCCTTCTTTTTCCTTGAACATCTCGATGATTAAAGTCGAATCGCCGACAAGTTTTCCTTGATATTCAACGAAGGGAATTTTGCCCTTTGGGGCTGTTGCTATATTTGCTGTTATATCAGTTTTGTGAGGAATTTTTGCCATGCGAAGCCAGGTTTCCAGCTTGGCACAGGCGGGGCTAATACTTGGTATTCCCCAAAAGGATGGTGTGGTGTATAAGGTAATCATCAAAGTCAATCGTTTTAAGTAGTCAGGTTTTCCTCTTCCAAGTTTGTAGTAAGGACTTCAGTCCTTGCCAAGTTTGTAGTAAGGACTTCAGTCCTTGCCAAGTTTGTAGTAAGGACTTCAGTCCTTGCCAAGTTTGTAGTAAGGACTTCAGTCCTGATGTTCCGGAGCGGCTAAAATTAAAGATGCCCACCCGGAGTCGAAAAAACTAAAGTCCTTACTACGAACTGTTGTGCTTACCCTCCATCCTAAACTATTCCGCCTTTTCCTATCGCTGCTAGGTCTGTTTCTGGCTTGTTTTATCGCTATTCGCACCATCGGTATCCCAGGGATAGAAAGCAACGAAATTCTTTGGGATACTTGGGGCGTTCCTCATATTTTTGCTCAAGATAGGGAAAGTCTCGCTCGTGGTTTTGGTTGGGCGCAAATGCAAAATCACGGTAACTTAATTTTACGCCTCTACGGTACGGCACGGGGACGCGCCGCCGAGTACTGGGGAAAAAATTACCTCGATGGGGATAAGTTAGTTAAAATAATGGGTTTTGCAGATTCTGCACCAGAATGGTATCAAAAACAAAATCCCGATTTCCGCCGCTATCTTGATGCTTTTGTGGCGGGGATGAACGACTATGTTACACAAAATCCGGATAAAATAGCCGATGAATTGAAAGTTGTTTTACCAATATCGGCAACTGACGTTCTCGCTTATATTCAATTAGGGTTTTTTAGTTTTATCGCCCAAACTGGAGGATGCGGACAAGTTGCTAACTTGGAAACATGGGCAGGAATGGGATCGAATGGGTGGGCGATCTCTCCCTCTCACTCTACTACCAAACACGCCATGTTACTGGCAAATCCCCACCTAGCATGGTCTGGCGGTCAAACTTGGTTTGAGGCACAATTAAAGTCACCAGAAATCGATGCCTACGGTGCAACTTTAGTCGGGTTTCCAGTTTTGGGAATTGCTTTTAACGATTATCTGGGTTGGACTCATACAAATAATACTATAGATGGATGCGACTTGTACAAACTTAGTTTAGCTGATGGGGGATATCGGTTTGACGGACAAGTGCGTGAGTTTGAAACTTCTAAACGAACGATAAAAGTTAGACAAGAAGACGGTACTTTTAAGGAAGAATTGCTAGTAGTACGGCGGTCTATACATGGTCCGGTGCTAGAAAAAGATGGAAGTGCGATCGCTATCCGCATCGTCGGCGTGGATCGATTCCCCGCCTACGGGATTGTAGAGCAATTGTGGAATACTGCCAAGGCAAAAAACCTCAAGGAATTTCAAGCAGCACTCCAACGACACCAACTGCCATTTTTTAATGTAATTTACGGCGATCGCGACGGTCATATCCTTTATCTATTTAACGGATATGTACCCGTGCGAAACCAAGGAGATTTTAATTATTGGCAGGGTATTATCCCCGGCGATACCAGTGAAACTTTGTGGCAAAAAATACATCCGTTTAGCGAATTGCCGAAAGTTATTGACCCTGCTGGCGGATGGGTGCAAAATTGTAACGATCCGCCCTGGAGTTCGACATTTCCCCAAAAACTAGATCCGAAAGATTTTCCGCCTTATATAGCACCCCAGTTTATGAGTTTGCGGGAGCAGCGTTCGGTACGAATGTTACAGGAAAGCGCCCGGATCTCGTTTGATAAACTAATCGAGGATAAATATTCCACCCGCTTGGAATTAAGCGATCGCATCCTCGATGATTTAATTGCTGCTGCTAGAAAATACGGCAGTCCCTTAGCGCGTCAAGCAGCAAATGTATTGGCAAAATGGGATCGTTTCGCCGACGCCGACAGTCGCGGTACGTTGCTTTTCCAGTTATGGGTAGAGGAAATAAAATCTCAGCGGGGTAACTTATCTGGAATGTTCGCCACGCCCTGGAATCAAAGCAACCCCCTTACCACCCCAAAAAGTTTAGCCGATCCAGGCGCTGCTGCCGTTGCCCTAGAAGCTGCCGCAACAAAACTTCAAACTGCCTACGGCGCGTTAGATGTGCCTTGGGGTAACGTGATGCGGCTGATCCGGGGTAAAGTAGATTTACCCGCTAACGGCGGTTCTGATCAACTGGGTATTTTCCGTATAATCGAGTTTGAGCCAATGGCCGATGGGCGGTTTCGAGCGGTTTTTGGCGATAGTTATATTGCGGCGATTGAATTTTCCAACCCGATAAAGGGTAAAATACTCAACACTTACGGCAATGCTACCCAACCCGGATCGCCCCATATAGGCGATCAGTTGGAACTTGCTGCGCGTAAGGAGTTAAGATTTGTGTGGCGATCGCGACAAGAAATTGTTGCTCACTTGGAGTCTCGCCAAGTTTTCTCCAGTCTGGGAATGTAAACGATTCTCGAAGATTTAAAATATTTAGAATAAAAGCTATTATTCGTGGCTTTTGTGCCTTATAGACCGCCAGGGTCTTTAAGGCAATAGCCCTATGGGTGTGTCCTTTTGAATTCACACCGCATGTGTTATGCCTAGAAGAAAAAAGACGTTCCTGTGCGGTCACAAAGGATACGGGCAAGTTTGCCATCTTTGTGTCCAACAACAGGTAGAACGGGACCAAAAAAAACAGCAAAAACTAGAGTGGGAAGCTACTTTCGCAGCAGATCCGATCGATCTAAGGGATTTGCCCAACCACGTAGTCGTCAAGGCTCGCGTGGTAATTGCTGCGTTGCAGAACCAAAGGCATTATACAGAATTTGGTGGCAAGCGACTGCGACACGATCGCTTTGTCATCAGCATTCCCATTACCCGTAATTACCGCATGATCTGTCGCGACTGCGGGAGCGTCCTGGTTCCCTGCCAGGTCTTGTCCCACGAAGATTATAATGTCCGCAAACCAGGAGGATAGGGCAATTTTAGATTTTAGATTTTAGATTTGAGATTGTAGTAAAGTGTGGCTGAAAACGAGCCAGCTTGACTACAATCATGTTACATTTGAATGGACTCAGACATTATATTTTTTATGGCTCAGTATCAAAAGGTTGAATATCGTATCGGCAAAGACGGCAAAATTGTAGAAACCGTACTTAACGGTGTGGGTGAGAGTTGTACTGCCAATACTGCCGGACTCGAACAAGCACTGGGTGAAGTAGAATCTCAAGAACTGCTCCCAGAATACTATCAAGATGAAGAAAACGTGACGATCGATCAAAACCAATCGCAGAAAATGGGTAATGGGTAATGGGTAATGGCGTTCCCAGGCAGGATCCAGGGAACGAGGGTAATGGGTCAGAGGTAAATAATTACCCGTTACCCACTACCTCTTTACCAATTAGCAATTAGCAATTAGCAATTACCTAATATGGATGACACCAATTTATTCTGGTTTGGTTTGGTTCTGTGGTTGGTTATTATTTTGCTAGGCTTCAGCTTCTTTGGTTCTCAGAACGACGTTGAGGATAGCGATAAAAAAGATCCTGCTACTGCAAAAGAAATCGAAGAATTGCGGCAAGAATGCTTGCGACTTCGGGAACAATTGCAGCAGCAATCAAGCCAAGTGACTGCCGATTTACAGAATAATACCTTCTCGCAATTACAAAGCCTATTGACGAACTATCCCAGCGTTCGTCAAATGGTGAAAGCGAAACCAGATTTACCAGCTAAAAATCTAATTTCGCTGTTTATTCCATTGGATAATATGTTGAAAAGTTGGGGATATGAACCGATTGGTTCGCCTTGGGAACAAGTGCCATATAATCCCCAACTGCATCAAGCTGATACCGATGATATGACGGAAGGGGAGTTAGTTTATGTCCGGTTTGTCGGGTATAGAGACAATTCGCGCATCCTTTCCCCCGCCAAAGTTAGCCGCACTTTACCTATTCCCTCTAAATAATAAGCAGGTGAGCAGGGGAGCGGGAGAGAATTATCCAATTAGCAATTAGCAATTAGCAATTAGCAATTACCAATTACCCAATGATTATTGCCATTGATTTTGGGACTAGCAACACGGTTGTTTCTACGTTAGATCCGGTGACGCAGACGCCACGGACGTTGAGATTTAATGAGATTTCGCGGTTGTTTGAAACGCCGGGTGGTTCGGTATCGGTTGTGCCGACTTTAGTGTATGTCCAGAAAGACCGAATTGCGTTTGGGGAGATGGTGCGATCGCAACGTCTCTCCTCTAGTCAACCTGAGCGTTTTTTTCAATCCTTTAAACGCGATTTAGCTGCCGATTTTCAGCCGCCACCTCGTCAAATTGATGGCAATAGTTACTCGGCAGAATATGTATCGGAACTGTTTTTAAAAGAAATTTGGCAGCAGCTATCATCGGCACAAATTAACCCAGATCGGGTAATATTTACCGTTCCAGTTGGTGCTTTTGAGCGATATTTAGACTGGTTCCGCGACGTAGGAGAAAGATTAGGAGTTCCCGAAGTTCAAATCGTCGATGAATCCACCGCCGCCGCGTTAGGTTATGCGGTCAAAAGACCCGGTTCTCTAGTTTTAGTCGTAGATTTTGGCGGCGGAACTTTGGATTTAAGCTTAGTTCGCACCGCCGCCGCAAGTGGTGGGAAAAAAGTATTAAAAGCCGAAGTAATTGCTAAATCAGATGCTTACATCGGCGGAGTTGATATTGATGCTTGGATAGTCGAACATTATTTGCGGAAAATTGATTCATCGCGAGAAGAAATCAAAGAAATCGGCTGGCAGAATTTATTAGAAATTGCCGAAAGATTGAAGATTCAACTTTCAAATGCACCAGAAGCGCAGGAAAGTTGGTTTGATGACGAGAATTTTATTGCCCACGATTTGAGTTTAAATCGCGATGAATTAGAAGAAATATTAGAAAATCAGCAATTATTAGCACAACTGCGGGAAGCTTTAGATGAAGTGTTGGCGATCGCTTACAGTAAAGGCGTGGCTAAATCGGATATAGAATTAGTCGCAATGGTGGGGGGTAGTTGTTTAATACCCGCCGTGCAGCAGTTGATTATATCATACTTTGGTAAATCGCGCGTACAAGTTGGCAAACCATTTGAAGCGATCGCTCACGGTGCGTTAACCTTACCTCAAATAGTAGAAGTAGAAGATTACTTGCGCCACGGATATGCAATTCGTTTGTGGGAACCGCAAATTAAAACTTATTCCTATTTGCCATTATTTGAAAAAGGTAGTAAATATCCCTGCAAATCGGATGAATCGCTGACATTGCAAACAGCCATTGATGGACAGCGAGAAATTCGTTTAGATATTGGGGAAGTTGCAGATATATCCCAAGCAGAAGTCACCTTTGATGCGAGAGGGCGAATGACCAGCAGTCACTTGCAACATCAATCGCAATATCGGTCATTAGAAAGCCATCACGAACAAGTTTGCGTGGCACATTTAGATCCGCCTGGAAGAACTGGAATCGATCGAGTTGAGGTATCTTTTGAAGTGAATGAAGGGCGGATATTATTGGCGACAGTCAAAGATTTGCTGACGGGGAAAGTGTTAGTGGAAAGGGGAGCGATCGCTAAACTCCAGTAAGATTGTTAAATCCCCAGCCCGCCCGGAAATAAATTTCCGGGCTAATAGCGAAAATCCATTAAAATGTATTGAAGAGTTATCAAGTCCTCTTGAGAGGACTTCAGCTATTAGCCAGGGAATTGATTCCCTGGCGGATGCTAGCAATCAACGAGAGATTTCTGATAGCGATCGCTAAACTCCAGTAAATTAGCTAAAATTCAGGAAAGGCAGTACTTGTACTTTGGAGGATAAAAAATATGACGACCTTATACGATGAGATTTTCAGAGTAGCCTTGTCCTTACCCGCAGGGTTACGCGCCATGCTAGCCGAACACTTACTCAAAAGTCTAGATTCGGCACAGCAAGCTGAAATTGATGCACTTTGGGCAGAAGAAGCAGAGAGAAGAATTCAAGAAATTGAGCAAGGTACTGTTGGGTTAATTCGAGGCGAACAAGTATTTCAAAAATTACGCTCTAGGGGTCAGTAACAGTAAATTAGCTAAAATTCAGGAGAAGCAGTATTGATTAAATTGGATCTGATTCAAGCGATTGACCTGGAAAAAATGAGGAATTCAATACTTGCTCTACCTCATAAACACACTCTTGCGGAAAATCTTTATAGCTTAAAGAAGTTTCGCGTACAGCTAAAGCTAGCCCGTACTGATAAGCTTTTTCCAATGCTTCGGGTAAATAAGGCTTCAAGCTAGGACTTTCTTCCAACAAATCTGAAATTTGATAGCGTTGCTCCCGAATGGTAGCAACCCAACTTTTAGAGCGGTTTTCGGGTTGAAACTCCCACTTCAACAAATGTCCTAGCAAAACTCCCAAACGATTCCTCAGTTCCTGTCGCTGTTGCTTGCCCAAAGATTCAATCTCCTCAACCAAATTTGAGATATCTAAGCGCTCCCACGCACGATCTTGAAGAAATTTTACCTGTTCCTGCGTCCAGGCATAAAAGTCAATTTCATAAAGTCCAGAAGAATTAGGTATAGGCTCGTTAAAGTCAGGAGAAATTACTACTTTACCGCGATCTAACCCTGGAATTCTCGGTAATGAGCGATCGACAATTGGCACTATACGGGCAATAGGAGTCCCTCCTTGAGAAATAATTACTTCTTCTCCTGACAACACTCGACGCAGCAATTCGGTCAAGTCTGCCTGTAGTTCTGGGAGTTCTACAGTGTACATATAATCGCTCCGACTTTGACGATACTACTATGCTGGCACAATCGAATACCCTTGTCTGAAACATACCATAATGGTAAGAGTGTAGAGGTCAAGGCACAATGGCAGAAAATCCCAATCAACCCAAAGAATATGATGCCGTCCTGGGCGGACAAAACTCACCCCCCATCTACGCCGCTGTCTTAGGCGGAATTGAGGGAGTAAAAAAACGCCTCGCCAGTCCAGTTGTAGAAGTCCGCATCGCCGCACTTTCTGACGCGCTCAAGTATGGAGAGAAAGGCTTAAATTTAGTACTGCAAGCTTTGCAAGATGAATCAATGCAGATGAAATTTGCTGCCTATTCCTTACTCAAAGACAGACAGGAACCAACAGTCAAGCAGCAGTTAGACAAGATTCTCCCTTTGTTTGATTTTGAAGTAGTGACAGTTGATGCTTTTGGAAAAATAAACAGTCGTCGCCGTCACTATGCCCAATACTTTACAGAAGATTTGGGGGATGGAGTCAGCCTAGAAATGGTATTGATTCCCGGCGGGACATTCCTAATGGGTTCACCGGCAACTGAGAAAGGTCGGGATGACAACGAAAGTCCCCAACATCAAGTCACTGTGGATACATTTTTTATGGGGAAGTTTCTTGTTACTCAAGCTCAGTGGAAGGCTGTAGCAGCCTTCCCCCAAATCAACATTAACCTAAATCCCGATCCATCCTACTTCAAAGGCAAAAATCTACCTTTAGAGCATATATCTTGGAACGAAGCACAAGAGTTTTGTGCCAGACTTGCTAAAAAAACTGGCAAGATTTATCGACTGCCTTCGGAAGCCGAATGGGAATATGCTTGTCGTGCGGGAACAACTACACCTTTCCACTTTGGTGAGACAATTACTACTGATTTGGCTAACTACAGTGGACATACTTACGCCTCTGAACCAACGGGGAATCGCTGCTCTCAAACAACAGAGGTAGGAATTTTTCCCCCCAATGCTTTTGGCTTGTACGATATGCACGGCAATGTGAACGAATGGTGTGCCGATCATTGGCACGACAATTACGATGGCGCACCTTCAAATGGAAGTGTTTGGGAATTAGGCAGAAATGATACATATCGGCTGCTGCGCGGTGGTTCGTGGAGCCAACCTCCTAAGTACTGCCGTTCGGCGATTCGCAACGCCGATCTTGCGGGCAACAGTCACAGCTTCAACCACGATTTTCGGGTTGTCTGTGCTGCGGCGTGGACTCATTAGCCCTTTATCCTCTTGCCCTTTTGCCCTTTTCCCTCTTTTCTTTTCCCTTGCCGCCTGCGGCGGCTCAAAAATTTTTGGGAAATTGGCAGCAATATCCTCTGTTGAATCAGCTTTCTACAACAGGATTGACGCAAAGAAACCCGTGTTCTCGGAAAAATCGTGGGTTTGGCAACGAAAAGAAATCAAGGTAGAAACAATTGAGTTTTTGAAGTCCCTAAACTCAAATTATTCAAATCGTTTTCCGAGAAAGAAATGGGTTTAGGTATAGTTTTCTAAAATGCAGCAGAAAAACGGGGCGCGATCGCGATTATTTACTGCTAATGTCAGTAGTAGTTGCGACCTTCTTGATTCGCGGTCTGCCTAGCTTTACTCGCCTCGTTTCAATGCGCGAGCGATTTTTATCCAGGTAATCTTTCAGGTTTTCTAGGCTGACCTCTACTGTTTTACCACCTTTCAAGTAGACTGTTACCATAATTGAACTCCCACGTTATTAAGTTAGGCGATCGCGTTTCCATTGTTTGAGACACCACACTCTACCAGTGTAAACCACCGCAGCGAATGTCTAAGACAGGCTAAGCCAAAGCATCCCCCAACCTCGATCACTACAACTATAATACAAAAGGCCATCCACTTTAATTGCTGCAATGGCACAAAATCAGCCAAGATCCTACGATGTCGTTTTAGGGGGACACACGCCAACTCCCATCAATGCTGCCGTTTTGGGAGGCGTTGCAGGCGTGAAGCGGCGTTTAACCAGTCAACACGTCGCTCAACGAGTAACAGCACTTTCAGAAGCGCTGAAATATGGACAAGCGGGGATAGATTTAATCTTTCAATCCCTCAAAGATGAATCTTGGCAAGTGAGTAAAACGGCTTACTTGCTGATTCAAGACTGTGAAGAATTGACTTTAAAACGGGCATTACAAGAATACAATCCCTATCAATTATTTGAATGTTTGCACAAACATTCTATGGCAGGTGCGACAACTTATTCTGTGGCGATTAGTGCCGATGGACAATATCTGGTGAGTGGGGGAAGCGATAAGAAAATTGTTGTGCGATCGCTCCACACCGGCAGAGTTATTCGCACCCTCTCCGGACATACCGATGGCGTCAAATCTGTCGCGATTAGTGAGTCGGGACAAACCATTTTTAGTTGCAGTTGGGATAATACCATAAAAGTCTGGAATTTGCAATCAAGTAAAGCCTTGGGAGATGGATTGTTGCATACATTTGCAGCGAGTGAAGCCGGTGTGAATTGTATCTGCATTGCACCCGAAGCAAAGACTCTGATAGCAGGTAATGAAGACGGAACGATTGGATTGTATAACTTAGAAAAACAGGCAAATTTTCGCAGCTTGACCGCCCATAAACATGGGATTAAATCCATTGCCATAACACCAGATGGAAAGATGTTAGCCACAGGTAGCGCCGACGAAACAATCAAAATTTGGGATATGGCGACTGGGGAATTATTGCATACCCTTGAAGGACATTCAGAATGGGTAAAGTGTTTGGCAATTATTCCCGATGGAAAAACTCTCTTTAGCGGCGCGCAAGATAAAACAATAAAACTGTGGAACTTACAGACAGGAGAATTATTAAATACCCTAGAAGGACATTGGGATGAAGTAACCTCAATTGCTATTAGTCGAGATGGAAACACCCTGGTGAGCGGCGGGGGAAATTTAGATCAAACTATTAGGATATGGCATTTCAAGACCGGGACGCAATTGCACGTTTTAGAAGGACATTTTAATGGCATATCCTCGGTTGCTATGACTCCAGATGGAGAGAAGATTGTTAGCAGCAGTTGGGATAAAACAATCAGAGTGTGGGGGGCGCGATAATTTTTGATTTGTCGGGGTGGGTTTTACCAGAAGACTATGAAAAAAACAAACAATCTGAATAAACCCGCCCCCATTGTTGGGTGATAATAAAGATGCGAGCGCATATAATTTCCATTTACTCTAAAACAGAATGTTGAACCGCTAAAAGAGTAATATCATCAAATTGCTCCGCCCCTTGAGTATGGGATAAGACATTCAGACTAATATAGTCTACAATATCGGAAGCTTTCGGGGGGCAAAACTGAAGCAAATGACGTAACTTTTCAATCGTAAAAAATGAGTTTTGACAATCCCGCGCATCCGTCACTCCATCGGTAAAACCGAACAAAATTTCATTGGGTTGGAGATAGACTTGACTAATGCTAAATTTAGCATTAGATAAAATCCCGATCGCTGGACTGGTAGAAGTTAATATCTCTCGGATTCCCGCCTGCGGATTGAGGATAAAAACTGGTTCATGTCCCGCGTTAATATAGGTTAATAGTCCCGTTTGTGGATCGAGTACGCCAAAAAATAAGGTGGCGAACATGCCTAAAGAACCGTGATGACGGGCAACATAATCATTAGTTAAATTCACAGATTGTAACGCATTTAAATGAGCTAGATTAACTGTACTAGAAGAACCGATCCATCCGGCTTTAGGTTGATACATTTCTAATAAATTAGATGCCGTTCCTCGCAATTTTGTTTCTTGAGAAAAGATGCGGATGAGACTGCGAAATAGTGCCATAAATAAAGCGGCTCCTACTCCCTTATCACAGACATCAGCGATCGCAATTCCTATGGCATTATTCGATAATTCAAAAATATCATAGAAATCCCCCGCCACTTGTCTAGCTGGTTTAAAGAAGGCGGAAAATTCCCAACCTGATTTAAGATAAATTTGTTTTAGCTCGTCACTGCTTGGTAAAAAGTTAAGCTGAATTTGTCTTCCTTTTTCCAATTCTAAGTTGAGAGTTTTTGAGTAAATTTCTATTTGATCGTAGCTATTTTTTAGAGCAAATTCTGCTTGCTTTCGCTGGTCAATTGCCTGATAAATTTGTTGATACATTTCCTGAAAAGTAAAAATTACTTCTCCTAATTCATCATTGCGCTTGAAGAAATTAGAATCAAACTGAGGATTGGGTTGATCGTAACAAATACACTCAGCCGCTTTTCTTAAATCTTTTCTCAAGTTAACGATAGGAGCAATTACGATTCGCTGGAGTGCGTTCCAAGTTCCGGCTGTGACAAATAAAGAGATAATTATCACTAACCCAATAACTCGTAAAATGAAACCGCGTACTCCTCGAGCAACCATTGTGGCATCATGGCGCAGAATCAACAGATAATCTTTACCCAATTCTACAGCTGTCCACGCTACATCATATCGAGATAGTTGATAATCTAATAAATCCTTTTTTTCAGCAGCATCTACATCTTGAAAAATTAATGCTGGCTGTTCGCCAAATGTTCCCACCCTCTGACCATTAGATTGATAAAGAGAACCGCCGACAATTACAGAACTTCCTTTCAGATTCGCCAGCAGGTTTAAAACATTTTCTGGAGAAGCTTGGGGAGGAGAAACTTTCATCAAGATTGAAACTTTCTCGGTGGAAATTTGTCTCAATTGACCGAGTAATTCTTGTTCTCGTCGCAGCACAGAGGGAACTAAAACGATCGCTTCGATGACGATAACACTGGTAAACAACCAGAAAACCACCCGTCTGGATAAGCGAGTTTTAAGAAGTTTAGCGAGTTTATTTAACATATTTATTCAGCCAGATGACGATAAACAACTAAAATATTGCGATTGCGATCGCCCACTCTCTCGTAAATAAATCTATCCACACCTTGAATCGCTAAATAAACTCCTAATCCTCCGATTTTTCGTGTTGACAAAGGTTTGTCTAAATCATCAGGAGTTCCTTGTTCTATAGGATCGTAGGGGATTCCCGTATCTTCGAGACAAATAGTTACAGCATTATCATCAATGTCTACGTTTAAATGGATATCGCCTTGCTTTCCCACCGCTTCGTAGCCATAACTAATAATATTGGTGGCGATCTCATCTACCGCGAGACGTAATCGATAAGTTGCTTTTTTATCTAACTTGGCATTGCTAGCTACAGCTAACACATACTCAGAGAGGGTATCTAAAGAATCAAAGCTTGCTGATAAAATTAGAGATTGCATGGTGTTTATGCCTGGAGCGTGAATGCTAGATAGCTCAAGTTGCTAGTTATCTCTCTGGGAGCGGCTAATGGATCGATTGGTAAAAATCCAAGATTAGCAATTAGCAATTAGCAATTAGCAAGCTTGCAACGCCAAAGTTTATAACTAGCAACTTGCGTTAAACAATATTGACACTATGATGAAAACCGACTGTTTTCAGAGTAGAGACGATCGTTTCCGATGCCCCGGTAATATCAATATCTACCTGAGAACCCATTTTCTGTTTAGCGAATACAAGAACGCGCAATCCGGCACTAGACATATAGGATAAATTTCCCATATCTAAAATCAGTTTTCGGATCGCTTGTTTGGCAGTTTGTTCGATAGTTTCTTGAAAAATTGCGGCGGTATTTGTCACGATTTCGCCCGTCAGGGTAATCGTTGCCACTTGATCGATGATTTTTAACTCTGTTGTCAGATTCATATTATTTGCCTACTAGAATAACAATCGAGCGATCGCCTACTAAAATCCCCGTCTGATTCTCTAATAACGGTTCTTTTCCCACTTGCCAAATATCATGAGGATGAGGACATCCCGTATTAGCGAAAATGTGCCATTGTAAACCAGAAGGTAAGCCCGGTAACTCAAAATCGAGAGGACAATAGTGCATATTCATCGCTACATAAATATAGTCATCTTGCGCGTGTTTACCACACAATAGAAAAGCGAGAACGCGACTAGAATTAGACCAATCCGCAGACCATGCTTTAGTGCCATGCCATGATATATCTGCGTAGCCACTGCCCATCCTATCAGTATGATGGAAATGAGCGGCATTTCTTAACGCAGAGTGGGCATGACGAAAGGCAATACAAGTCTTAAAAAAATGGAATAACTCAGCATTTTTGTCTAGAAGTTGCCAATCTAACCAATTTAATTCGTTGTCATGACAATAGGCGTTATTATTTCCTTGTTGGGTTCGTCCCATCTCATCTCCCATCAGAATCATCGGCACACCTTGAGAGATCGTTAATATAGCGATCGCATTTTTCATCAACCGCTGTCTTAGGTTTAAAATATTGGCATCTTCCGTCCATCCTTCTGCCCCACAATTCCAACTATAATTATCATTTCCCCCGTCCTGATTATGCTCTCCATTGTCATGATTATGCTTATCGTTATAAGAAAACAAATCAGCAAGGGTAAAACCATCATGGGCAGTAATAAAATTAATTGAAGTCGTCGGTGGTCTGCCAGAATGTGCGTACAGATCGGGAGAACCTTGGATTCTTTGCGCCATTTCTCCGACGCATCCCTCATCTCCCTTTAAAAATTTACGGATACAATCGCGATATTTGCCATTCCACTCCGACCAACGACCGAAAGCGGGGAAAGATCCAACTTGATACAATCCCCCCGCATCCCATGCTTCAGCAATTAATTTGCATTTAGCCAGAATCGGATCGAAAGCGAGGGATTCTAATAAGGGAGGATTAGACAGCGGTTTACCCCAAGGATCGCGACCAAGAATAGTTGCTAAATCAAAGCGAAATCCGTCGATATGATACTCACTTGCCCAATATCGCAAACAATCTAAAACCAGATTTCTGACAATCGGATTATTACAATTGAGCGTATTTCCCGTGCCGCTAAAATTAAAGTAATAACCTTCGGGAGTCAGCATATAGTAAGTTTTGTTATCCAATCCGCGAAAAGAAATTGTTGGACCCCGTTCGTTTCCCTCAGCAGTATGGTTAAAAACCACATCTAAAATTACTTCAATGCCGACACGATGCAAGTCTTTAATCAGCGTTTTTAACTCATCTACCTGCATTCCCCATTTTCCTGTAGATGCGTAACCCGCTTTCGGGGCAAAAAAACCGACGGGACTATATCCCCAATAATTGACTAATAATTCTCCCGTTTCGGGATGGATGCGAGAATTTTCAAACTCATCGAATTCGTAAATTGGCATCAGTTCGATCCCATTAATTCCCAGTTCCTTAAGAACGGGAATTTTTTCACGAATTCCTGCAAACGTACCCTGATGTTTCACCCCGGAAGAAGGATGCTTAGTGAACCCGCGCACGTGCATTTCATAGATAATTAAATCTTGAGCCGGAATTTCTAAAGGTCGGTCATCTTCCCAATCAAAATCATCGAAAGCAATCCGCGCGCGATGTTGATAAATATCCTGCCAATTAGGCGGTATTCCCCACTTATCTCGACCGCCAATAATTTTAGCGTAGGGGTCTAAAAGTATTTTCGTTTTATCAAACCAATGTCCTGCTTCTGGGTTAAATTCCCCATCCATGCGATAGCCATACTCTAAATTTTCGTAGTCGAGATCGAAAACAACCATACTGAACGCATTCCCTAAACGAAACTCATCGGGAAAGGGAATTTCAGCGAAAGGTGCGGCAGCATGTTTTTCAAACAGGACAAGAGTACAAGACTTGGCATAACTAGAAAAAATCGAGAAATTCACCCCGAATGGCACTAAAGTAACGCCAAAAGGAAACGGTTTCCCGCGTCTAAGTTTGAAGGTTTGATAACGATGAGTGGGATGGATATCGATGCGTTCCATAGTAGGAGATTGGGTTTATTGCTAATTGGTAATTGGTAATTGGTAATTGGTAATTGGTAATTGGATTTATTGGTAGTAGGGGCGGGTTTAACGAAATATTTCTTGGTTCCAATCAATGGTTGGTAAAACCCGCCCCTACTTATTTAATGAAGTAGGGCTAAACCCGAATCTAGAGTGTCGCTGATGGTAAAAAAATTGAGAAAACCAGTAACTGCCATCGTGTCGGCGATTTCTTCGGATAGTCCTACTAACACTAACTTTCCATCGAAAGCGCTAGTTTGACGGTAGAGAGAAAGAAGAAAGCGTAAACCCGCACTGGACATATACTTGACTTGTGACATATCGAGGAGAATTTTATTACCCGAAGTTGCTAGGGGCAAAATTTTTGCTTGAATTGTGGGCGCTGTGTTGGTGGTAATGTCTCCTGAGAGGGAGACAACAGTTATAGTTTCTAAGGGATTGATGGTGATTTCCATAGGTTTAATTCGGCACGATTTGAACTTTAACTTTTACCCTGTCTTTGCTGTCGGGGAGAGCGATCGCTAATCCTTGGGGAGCGAAATTGGTGTATTTTTCTCCGTCAATCTCACACGCTCCTATCTTGATACTGTTTGGGGGTAAAATATCGGGTGATACTCGAAGAATTCGCTGGTCAAATCCATCCGCTAGGGGTTTAAAATAGAAGTCCATCGGCTGTTTATAAATCAGTAAATTCGTGTAAACTGCCGCCAGATAACATAATTCTGTAGAGTGATAGCCACTCATGGAATGGGAACTTTTATTGCGTTCGTTTCCTCCTGCTAAATAAGGCATTCCGTTCGCAAGGACATTGAAATAAACGCCCCCATCTTCAGTGTCGAGAAACCATGCGTTGTAAAATGATGCAGCTTCTTGCGCTAGTTGGTGATATCGAGGGTTTTTCAGACAAGCTGCGAGGATGTAATAGGCTAATATTGCTTGTTCCTGTTGCCACCAAGCTTTGCGATCGTGCCAAACAAAACGATAATATGATTCGTTGTTTTTTAAGCGACGTTCTACGACATCATACCATCCTCCCCTCGTGCGATCGCTTCCCACCTCCGGCATCAGATCGGCGATTTTGCAGGCTAATTCCAAATATTCAGATTTCGGTTTAATATTGTACATCCGCATCAGATTCCAAGCGATTTTCAAGTTATGTCCCACCACGGCACGATCTTGCTGCCATCCCCAGGATCGATCCGGTGACCAATCAGCATAAAATCGTTCTTGCACGAAGGGGCTATATTCGTAATCGGGAAAGCGTTTCACAATCGTATCGCAAGTATTTTCTAGCATTTGAAAATACTTTTGCTCTCCCGTTGCTAACCAAAGGTTGATTAGGTAAGCAGGGGCATGATCTCCGATAGAATTCCAGTTTTTTTTGCCTTTATTGTCTCCTAATGCTTCGCTATGAGGATCTAAAGTGACGGGATCTAGATGTGAGAAATAGCCCCCATACTCGCTGCGATCGCGGAAAAACCGATCGAATAGTCTAACCGTCAATCTTGCATCGTTGAGAATGCGAGAATCGCCAGCGATCCGATAGGTTTGAACCGGACCTGCTAGGGCATATATTTGTTCGTAGGCAGGGATAGCATAGTAATCATCGCTAAACTCGGAAGCAAAGATTTTTTGTTCGAGTTTATCCTTGACATTGATCCCGTGATACCAATAGACAATCTCGTTATCAATGTCCAAAAATCTCATGTGTTCTCGCAGATATTCTGTTCCCTTCTCCGCTGCCTCTAAAAACGGTTCTTCCCCCGTCATTAAATAAGCAGTAGCAAAACCATAAACTAAGCGAGAAATAGTATCAGTTTCTTGACTGTAGTTGGTCGTAGAACGAATTCCCGCTAGACTAAGATGAGTCCGATAGTCACGATAATCGATGCCATCTTTACCAAACTGGGCATTTAGATAAAAGTTAGCCAAAGAACGAACTTGATTTACCCACCAGGTAGGGTTTTCAAACAGAAAACCCTCGACTTGATAACCGACAAAAACCAGGAATTTCACCTCGAAATCGGGACTATTAGGATAAAAAATCCCATAGGCATAAAGATAGCGTCCCGATTCTAAAAGCGATCGCATTTTCCCCGTAACATCAATGTAACTTTCATCCAAATTTTGTAACATTTTGGCATAAGCCATCGGACTGAGGACTGCGTGAAATTCTTCTCCAGCGCTGGTTTTGATGCCTAAGCGATCGCCATCGGGATTAAAATAGGTGACATACCCCGCAATTAGGTCAGAAGTCGGTGTTTTCATGATTTTTCTATCTGAGACAAAAACACAGTCATAAATTCTTCGACGACACCTGGATGTCTAGCAGAAATTAAATTTCCATCCACATAAGTTGCGATCGTTTCGCCGCTTTCATAAATTGCGATCGCTCCTGCATTCTCCACATCGGCGATAATATTATGAGCGCAGGTGACTTTTTTACCTTTTAGAAGCGTTCGATCGGCACAAAACAACCACAAACTATGACAGATAGTGCCAATTTTCAATCCTTCTGTATGTACCGCTTGGCGCAGAAATTCAACCGCTGGTGCTTGACTGGGTTTCCCCGCTTCTGGATTTACTTGATACCGCAGTCTATCCATCGCGTAACCCCCGATTAAAATCAATCCTTTGTAATCCCTGGGGTTAACCGTTTGCAAGTCAATTGTTACCGTAACTTCTGCTTCGCGATCGTTTCCCTTGAAAGTGAGTTTTTCTTGTCCCCAAAGATGGGAAATATATTCCACTTCATACCCCCACTGAGGGAAGAATTCATTAAACCGTCGGTACTCAGTTTCGTCAAAATGTTCCTCGATCAGTACCCCGATTTTACCTTTGATTTCCTGGTTCATTATTTCCTTACAACTCGATCAAATTGACTAACTCATCGGGCGCATAAACATCTCGATAAAACGTTAATTGTTCCGTTTTCAGATACACTCCACCTTGATGTCCCCGCCTTAAAAAGGTGACATTTCCTTTCGCTAATGTCTCATTCGTTTCGTCATCTACACATTTCCATTCAAAGTAGACGACCTCGTGATGAAACATCACAATGGGCCAACACATAGTCACGTTTGGTTGTGCGATCAATGCCCACCAATGTTTTTCTCGTTCTTGTTGTTCTTTCAAGCCAAAATAGCGACCATCTTGACATAGATACACCAAATCCTCGCGATATTCTCCGGTTAAAATATCTCCTCTTCCTTGTCTCAAAGCCTCGCAATGAGTAGGCCACCATTCTTGATTTTCTTGCTCGATTTGTTCGGCAGTATAACTAGAATTGATGCTGGGCAATTCTGCTTGCTTTTTGGCGCTCAATTCTTCAGCGAATTGAATTAATTGACCCTGCATATCCTGGGAGATTAATCCTGGTCTTGAGTAATCTGCCGATAAGTTTTGGTAGTAGTTAACTCGCTTTTTCATTGCCGATATTCCCTTGATTTTTGGTAATCTTGCCGTGCCTTTTCAAACAGTACTTTTGCTTTCCTTAAAACTTGATTAAACTCTAACTGTTCTCCATTCGGGCCTTTGCAATAAACCAGCGTCCAACCCTCAAAGTCTCCGAAATCGGCACCGTAGAGTTTGCAAGAGTTATATTCAGATGCAACTTGTTGCCTTTCTGCTTGCGATCGCACTGTCACAATCCGGTTACACTTGACTTGATCCATCCCCCTTTTATGACATTCTGTTTCTAAATCCTTGACAAATTTATCCACATCTACATCATCTTTGAGATAAAAAGAGATGTGCATAGAATTGACAAAAGCAGGACTAGAATAGGCATGTTTTGCCGGAAAAGCATTACTTCCGTTCGGTGCAGCATTAGCATCTCGATACTGAAGAATTTCCAGAACCACATTATCGAACTGAATAAAATAAAGGTCTAACTTTTCCGTCCCATCTCTGAGATTAGGCACGCCAAGACTTTTCGGATCGACCCCCTTTTCTATTGCCTCAATTTCTTCCTTTTGAAATAGGGTATTGTGCATTGTATACCCGGCTAAACCGATTTCGGGAATAATAATTTTACCTCCCAGAACCTCGGTATAGAATTCTAAGGCTTTTCCCATATCTTCGACGGTGATACCAAAGTGATGCACTCCTTGAATTTGTTGACTTAAAGCCGATACAGGCTGAGATTCAAGCATGTGTGAGGATGGAATAGTAGTCATAGCCTAGTGATAGTTTTTTGGGTGTCTAGATCGTTTACAGTGGAGCGTATTCTTTGTGAGGTACAGCCTTAAGGCTTTGTGTGCGGGCAGCATTAATGCTGCCCGCACACCGCGAAGGAAGGTGTACCTTATACGGCTGCAATCCGCTGTATACGAGGATTATCATCGTTTGGATTTAGACAGTTTCAGAATTTTTCTTTTTTGCTTTATTCACCAGCCTGCCGATGCCTAAAACGCTTAAACCCATGACTAAAGAAGGTTCGGGAATCGGTTGCTGAACATCAACCCCTGAATTGTCAACTTGAAACGCACTACGTACATCGTTTCCATTGGCATCGGTTGCGGTTAGAATCTCGATAATTCTCAGATCCGACAAACCATCATCCATCAAAGCCGATCCGACTCGATAGCTAGTCGTGAATAAATCGATTGTCGTATTCGGCGCAACACCAGAACCACTTAAAGTTGCGCCTCTCACCTCAGATCTGGGATCGGAAAGATCGATGGTGAAAATATTTAGATTGGGAAATACTGCCTGACTGCTGCTATTATCTAAACCGATTAACGGTAATTCAGCCGCATCGCGAGCAACGCTAAAAACTAAATTAGTTAAATTGGCTGTTAATCCATCAGTATTGAGGCGAAAGGTGAAATTAATCACATCTCCGATATTAGTCGAGCGAGCGAAAATTGGATCGCTATCTAACTGCGTCCCTCTGGGAACTAGGCTTAAAGAAGCACTGTAAGCAGGCATTCCGACTAAAAGTAAAGCGGTGGTAGCGGCTAAACTGCCCAAACCTAAAGATGTCGTAAATTTCATACAACTTATCTCCTAATGATAAAATTTTCCCTGACATAGGGAGGGGGGAACAGTTCAAATACCCCAACTAAAATTCAGCTTATAAGCTGCACCTGCAGAATGACAATGGAAAAAATATTGATTTAGTAAAAATAGTTGATTGCCAACTTTTTCGAGCAATAAATCCAAAACAACTTTTTCAGCGTAGTAGTAGTTATGGCAACTTGTTACCGATAAAAAGATCGCAATGATGAGCATAGATAATCTTGATGCAGCAAAGTCCTCATTCGATCGCACCGCAGGGTGCTTGTGTCTTTCGAGACAAACAATCTCTAGCCCTTTCCCTTTCCCAGATCGCCCGCAATTAAGTGAAATTTTTAGCTATATCGACGCTAATTACTGCCAAAACATTGGTTTAAAGGATATATCCCAGGTTTTCGGCTATTCCCCTTCCTATCTCACCAATCTGGTGCGTCGTTTGACAGGAAAAACCCTTTATCAATGGTTAATCGATCGCAGAATGTTTCAAGCACGCTACTTGTTATTAAACACCGATCTGCCCGTTCATCAAATCGCTAGATCGGTCGGTTACGAGGATTCGGGGCACTTTATCAAGCATTTTCGCCAACATCACGCTTTACCTCCGAAAACATGGCGAGAACATAGGAATTAGCAGATCGTATCTGCGCTAGTTAGGTCTGCGATCGCTACCCAAAACAAGAATCATAGAATACAAAGTTTTGGGCGATGCGATCGCCCCTAAGAGAAAAAACACAATGCCAGAAAACCCGAACCAACCCAGAGAATACGATGCCGTCTTGGGAGCGTTGTTATAATCAATGACATAACCCCTGAGCTAAACTCGCTGGAGGAAATGATCGGTATGATTCAGACTCAGAAAAAGCTTTACACATTTGAAGAATATCTGAATTATCATGATGGCACCGATCTGAAGTATGAGCTGTTTAATGGAGAGCTAATTCCCATGCCACCTGCCAGCGGATTACATGCACTAATTCTGGTGTTTTTACTCATTCAATTTAATGCAGAAATCCAAAGGATAGGTTTAAATTGGCTAGCTATGCCTGGGAATGTTGGCGTTCGCACGGGGGAAACAAAATCTAGAATTCCAGACTTAGTAATTCTCTCGGAAATTCAAAGGGAATCAATTAGAACGATGTCGTCTGCTGTTTTAGAAGTTCCGCCTATCCTGGCAGTGGAAATTGTCAGTCCGGGAAACTCCCAAGATGATTATCGCTACAAACGTTCTGAATATGCCGTGCGAGAAATTCCTGAATATTGGATCGTCGATCCGATGCAGTCTAAAGTTTCTGTCTTGCTACTGGTTGAAGGCTTTTATGAAGTTACAGAATTTACAGGTAAGCAAATAATTAGATCGCAAACTTTCCCTGAATTGACGTTAACGGTTGAGCAAGTTTTGGCAGCTTAAATAGAATAAATGAGAAACGCCCGCACTCTAAAGCATGGGGCTACACAAACCAAACCCACCGACCTGGGCTAAAATTCTTGCAGGCTGCTCTGGCAGCCAAAGTTTGTATAGCCGCGCCCTTCAGGGTGTCGGATTTTGGCGAAGGTATTGTCTAAAAAACCGGGTTTCTGCCCCAGATACATCAGTTTTGTTAATATAAAGGAAAAAATCTCATGTCAGAAAATCCCAATGAACCCAGAGAATACGATGCCGTCTTGGGCGGACAAAACCCGCCACCAATCTACGCCGCTGTCTTAGGCGGAATTGAGAAAGTAAAAAAACGCCTCGCCAGTTCAATTTTAGAAGTACGCATAAACGCACTTTCTGACGCCCTCAAGTATGGAGATAAAGGATTAGACTTAGTTCTGCAAGCCTTGCAAGATGAATCATTCGAGGTGCAATTTGCTGCCTATTCCTTACTCAAAGATAGACAGGAGCCAAGAGTCAAACAGCAGTTAGATAATTGCTTCCCTTTCTTTGAATTTGAAGTAGTGACAGTTGATGCTTTTGGACAAATAAACAGCCGTCGCCGTCACTCTGCCCGATACTTTACAGAAGATTTGGGTAATGGAGTTGGAATAGAAATGGTTGCAATTCCAGGTGGAACTTTCCTCATGGGTTCACCGGAAACTGAGGAGGGTCGGCTTAAAAACGAAAGTCCTCAACATCAAGTCACTGTCAAGCCCTTCTTTATGGGCAAATATCCCATTACTCAAGAACAATGGCAAGCCGTGATGGGAAATAACCCTTATTTTAAAGGTGGAAAAATACCTGTAGAAAAAGTATACTGGCAAGATGCCATCAAATTTTGTGCCAAATTGTCGCAAAAAACCGGGAAAAATTATCGCCTACCCAGCGAAGCAGAATGGGAATATGCTTGTCGTGCGGGTACAACGACACCTTTCCACTTTGGCGAGACTATTACCCCCGATTTAGTCAATTACAACGGAAACTTTCCCCACGCTTCTGCGCCAAAAGGACTTTACCGACAAGAAACAACCCCGGTGGGGAGTTTTCCGCCTAATGCCTTTGGGTTATACGATATGCACGGTAACGTTTGTGAAGTGCGATTCGTTTAACCTAAATTGCTAAGAGGTTAGCTGGGGTAAAACCCTAGACAACTGATTACATTTGTAGGTGAAAGTCCTACCCTCCAAGTGCAGGAGTGAAAGCGTAACCCCTAGTTTGATGGGTAGCAACCAACAGGCTAAAGCGGGG
>NZ_BLAY01000006.1 GCF_020521235.1 Microseira wollei NIES-4236
TCATTCACCCTCTGAGCAGTTCTGCATTAAGCTAAGAACAGTTAACCAGATAGCTATTTTTCGAGCGAAAAGTTAACTCCAATTCTTAGCCTGAATCCCCGTCGATTTATCGCGGGGAGTGGCTCAACCAGAAGACCAACAGCGATTTGCTGAGTGCGTACAAAATCATCTAGCGTTTAACACCCCCTACGCCATCGAGGTGCGAATCCAACGAGGTGATGGCAGTTACGGTTGGTTTCTCTCCCAAGGTAAAGCCGTGCGCGCCAACACCGGACACCCGATTCGCATGGTGGGGTCGATGATCGATATTACAGCGCGCAAACAGACGGAAGAAAAACTGCGAAAAAGCGAAAATTTTCTCGCCGCCGCGCAAAGGATTGCCCATATTGGGAATTGGGAGTTTGATATTGCCAATCAAAAAATTACTTGGTCGCAAGAGCTATTTCGCATTTACGGTCTTGACCCCAAACAAGGCGAACCCAGCTATGAAGAACTGATCGATCTGTATCATCGCGACGAACGAGAAAAATTCCGGCGTTTGGTGAAAAGGGCGATCGCAACGGGAAAACCCTAGGAAAGCGAACTCAAAATTGTGCTACCGGATAACTCAGTCCGATACATTGAAGCGAGAGTAGAAGCGGTTTTAGATGGGGAAGGACGGGTTAAAAGCTTGTTTGGCACGGTACAAGATATCAGCGATCGCAAACTTGCCCTTGCAGCGTTGCGGGACAGCGAAGAACGGTTCCGCCAGTTAGCAGAGCATATCCGAGAAATTTTTTACTTGCAAGATGTCATCGAGGGTCGGATGCTCTATATCAGTCCTGCTTACGAACAAGTCTGGGGACGACCTGGTGCCGAACTTTATGCCAACCTGAATGTCTGGATCGACAGCGTTGTCAGTGAGGATCGCGATCGCGTCAAAAAAGTGTTTTTAATTGATGAGTGGAACACCAGCCAAATCGAAGCAGAATACCGCATTCAACGTCCTGATGGCACGATTCGCCAGATCAGAGCGCGGGCGTTTCCGATTTACAATGACCAAGGAAAGGTGTATCGTGTGGCTGGCATAGCCGAAGATATTACAGAGCGCAAGCATGGGGAAGCAGTAGAGCGGCAATTAATCGAGTATTTGCGCCAGCAAGCAGATCTCCAACGCCTTGTAGGAACGATCGCCCAGCGCATCCGCCAGTCTTTAAATTTGGATGAAATTCTCAATACCACCGTGGCAGAATTGAGAGCTTGACTAAATAGCCAAATACTTGGCTAAAGTTACTCATAGTTATTTATGGCGATAATATTGACTTTGTTGTAATTTTATGTCATATTTAACATAATGCCGAAAACCAAGGCTTAAAATCTTCTGGGAAAGCAAACCAGCAGCTGCGCTGCAAAACTAGCCAGCCTGTAAAAAGGTGGAACGGGATACCACGATTCGTTAAATTGGCTGAAAATAATGGTTGAACAATGGCTCTTAGCTTCAAAAACAATTGTTATATCGCCATGAAAAATAGGGTAAGCTCAACCGAATTTCCTAGTGGACAAGTTGGAGCCGAATCCCTTGGTGGAAGCAGGAAGCAGACCCAAGAGAAATTAGTTCTAGTTGAATGGTGAAGCTTAGATAAGTTTAGCCAAGTTCTGTATAGCACAATTTCTCCAAACCGACCGGGTAATTATTTATCGCTTTGAACCAGACTGGAGCGGTACTGTGGTTGTAGAATCTGTAGACCCGGTTTGGGTCAGCATATTGGGCAGGAAAATAGAAGATACCTGTCTGAGTGCGGATCAATGTATCGAACCTTACACAAAGCGTCGCATTCGCGCGCTCACAGATATATACTCGGCGGGGATCGATCGCTGTTATGTCAATTGACTGGCAAGTTTCCCAGTCAAAGCAAACTTGGTTGTACCGATCCTGCAAGGGGAAAGTTTGTGGGGTTTGCTGGTGGCGCAGCATTGTGCTAACCCGCGTCAGTGGCAAGTGCTAGAAATCGATTTACTTCAACAACTGGCGATGAGTGTAGGAATTGCGATTCAGCAGTCGGAACTTTATCAGCAACTGCAAACTGCCAACTTGGAACTGCAACGACAGGCGAGTCTGGATGGGTTAACCCAACTAGCCAACCGTCGCAGGTTTGACGAATATCTTAATATTGAGTGGCTGCGGCACAAACGCGAGCAACTACCGCTATCTTTGATTTTGTTTGATGCGGATTATTTTAAACTTTACAACGATACCTACGGTCATTTGGCAGGAGATGATTGCTTGCGGCAAATGGCAGTGGCGATCGCAGCTGTTGGAAGGCGTCCGGCAGATTTAGTCGCTCGCTACGGCGGGGAAGAATTTGCCGTTGTTCTACCCAATACCGACTCCACGGGTGCGATGCACATTGCCAGTACAATTCGGCAAGCAGTGCGGCAGTTGGCAATTCCTCATAGTAAGTCTAGTGTGAGCGATCGCGTTACAGTCAGTCTGGGGGTTGCTAGCGTTGTGCCGACAAAAACATTATCGTCCCAAGATTTACTTAACGCCGCCGAGCGAGCGCTTTATACTGCCAAACAACAAGGACGCGATCGCTATTGTCTATTTCCAGTTACTGGGGAGTGCAACTTTTAAACCGATCGCACCGATATCTTCTGCGCCGTCCGTAAAATCTGCCCTGCTAAAATAGCCGCACCAAAACCATTATCAATATTTACCACCCCCACCCCAGCAGCACAAGAGTTGAGCATTGTCAAGAGGGGGGCGAGGCCGCCGAAACTGGCACCGTAACCGATACTGGTGGGAACGGCAATTACCGGACAATCTGCCAAACCGGCAACGACGCTGGGTAAAGCGCCTTCCATCCCGGCAACGACGATTAACACGTTGGCAGAGGCAATCACGTGGCGGTTTGCCAGCAAGCGGTGAATTCCGGCAACCCCCACATCCCAGAGACGCTGTACCCGAAAACCGGATAACTCTGCCGTCACCGCCGCTTCTTCGGCGACGGGCAAATCCGCAGTCCCCGCCGAGAGGATACCGATATTGCCTGGGTACTGGGGTTCTAAGGCAGCGGGGACGGTAGCGCAAATGCGGGCAGTGGGGTAGTAGTAAAGTTGGGGTAATTTTTCCTGAACTTGGAGGTAGACATCCGGTTCAATTCGGGTTGCCATTACCACCGGATGACGCTGGCGCATCGTTTGGAAAATTTGCACAATTTGATCGGGTGTTTTACCGGGACCCCAAATTGCTTCTGGGAATCCGGTACGCAAGGCGCGGTGATTGTCAATTTTGGCAAAATCGCCGACAGGTTCAATGGCGAAATGCTTGAGCTTTTCTAATGCCACATCTGGGGTAACTTTACCAGCGGCAACAGCTTCTAGGAGAGATTGGAGGGCTTGAGGATGGGACATTCTTTTATTGTGTCACTTTGGAGTGCAATCGCTGTTTTTCCTGCTAGATTTTTTCACTGGCTTGAGCTTGGATTACACTGGGAAAAAATGGCATCTTAATTCCCATGACTGTACAAGCGATCTCGCGTTACGTCACGGGGAACCCAGAAATTTTACAAGGCGAACCGATTATTGCAGGGACGAGAACCTCAGTTCGTGCCATCGTAGGGTTGTGGCGTTTAGCTGTATCTGCTGAAGAAATCCCGACGCACTTACCCCATCTGACATTGGCTCAAGTTTTCGATGCACTGAGCTTTTATTTAGACAATCAGGAAGAAATTAATACCTATATTGAACGCAATCGGATTCCTGAAGAATTGGTGCATCCCGCAGTAAAAGCTGCCATGAAACAACCGTGAAATTATTTGCAACCCTTTATTCTGATGAAGATGTTTCGATGCTTGTAGCCACTTTGTTGCGAGGTAAAGGCTTCAATGTAACGACAGTGCATTCCGAAGGAATGCTGGGTGCGTCGGACAGGGAACAATTAGCTTATGCTGCATCGGTCGAGCGATGTCTGCTTACCCATAATAGAGTGGATTTCGAGCGACTGCACTTGAAGTATATCGCAGATGGGCAGCAGCATTCAGGGATTATTATAGTGCCTCAAAAGACGCCTCACGAAATTGCCCAACTCCTTGGGATTTTGTTAGACGCGCTAACAGCTGACGAAATTGCTAACCAGTTATTGTATGTGTAGCGCGGCAGATAACATATCACCTCACAGCAAAAACTCAAACAATCGTTTCTTGCAGGGATTTGTTATATCATGTCCAATAGCAACGGTTGTGTAAATGCTAATAGCTAATCGCTGACTGCTCTGGAGGCAATTGAATTGCGAGCAATTACCAATTAGCAATTAGCTATTAGCCATCGATACACTACCGATACCTAAGGACATGATATTATACTTCGCTTTCCCAGAATATTTCTGTTAGTATCGCATCCAAATCGTGGCTAAAATTCCATGTTTCAGGAAACTCGGTTTCGGGATATTCTTCGCGCACTTCCTCAAGCGCTTCTTGATAAACCTCGTCAAATTCTACCAGCAAATGATTGCGTAAGCTGGGAGACTTTTTCAGCAGGCGCTTTAAATCGTTGCGCTGTGTACGAATGGTAACTTGCCAACCTCGAAAACAATCGGGCAGAAGCACGTAGCACCGTTTAAGAATGTGAGCCAGAATTGTTTTGAGACGGCTTTCTACCTCATGCTTTTGCGAAATACCCAAAGCCTCAATCTCCTCCACCAAATTGTCCCAATCCAAATTATCAACCTCCCGCGCTTTTAACCGCGCTACTGTATCTTCTATCCATAATGCAAAATCCCGTTCGTATAGGGTTGCTTGAGTAGTATTGGATACCATGACTTTTTCACCAATTATTGTACGCTAATGGGTAATAGTTCTTTCCCATTACCCATTACCCATTACCCAATCTATTTCGTTACTTGCAATTCATACAAGTTCCAGAATGGGCCACCGAGGGCTGAGTATCTCACACCTTGGATGCGATCGCTCACCGCCTGCAAGTCCAACCGTTCTACCAGGTGTATAAACGGCAACTGTTCGGAAGCAATGCGCTGATATTGGTGATAAATTTCTATGCGTTTTTTCTCATCTAATTCTTGCGCGCCTTGCTTATAAAGGCGGTCAATTTCCTTTTCCCATTCAGAAACTTCCCAGCCAATTAAAGGTTGAGAACCCGGCTGTGGTCCTTGATTAAATGCATGGGACGACCCGGTAGTTTTCCAAATATTGCTAGCACTGTGCGGCTCGATCCCGCTTCCAGCAAATCCGCCCAGATAACAATCCCAATCCTGGGTTTCTTTCAGTTTTTGTAGATAAGCATTGAAGCTGATAATTTGCAAATCGACTTGAATCCCAATCTTCGCCAAATCCCGTTTAATCTGCGCCGCCATATCGATCCTTGTTTTCCTTTCGGAATTCGTTAACAGCGTGAATCGTACTGGTTTACCATCCTTATCTACAAGCTGATTGTCTGAATTATATTTGAATCCAGCTTGTAACAGCAATTCCTTGGATTTCTCCGGAGCGTAATTGTAAACTTTTAACCCTTTTTCCGGCGGCAAGAAAAAGGGACTTTTGACATAAACAAACGAATTTTGCAGTTCTCCCAGTCCCCGAAACACATTGACTTTCATCGTTTCGCGGTCAAGTGCATAAGCAACTGCTTGTCTGAATTCCTTGGTATTGAACCAGCGAGACTTGATTGGATCTACTAAAGGCTGTCCCTTAGCATTCTTGGCTTTATTCAAATTGAAAGCAATAAAAGTTGTTCCCGTATTTGGCCCCCCGTTATATATTTTAAAACCCGCTCGCTTTTCCTCGCGCTTCAATAACTGAAAAGCTTCTGGAGCCACTTCTAAAGTATCCAACTGTCCCGAACGAAAACTAACTAATTGGTTATCCGTCGATTCAATAATTTGCCAAACAATCCGCTCGATATAAGGTTGGGGATTGCCTTGACTATCCTTGCGCCAATAATATGGATTGCGCCGGAATATGACTCGCTGACTGGGAGTGTAACTTTCCATCACATAGTAGCCATTCCCGATAATTTCTTTCGGGTCGCTTCCAGTTCCCCAAGTTGTCAGAAACTTGGGATTACCATTAGAATCGATTGTACGAACGGCGTCTTTTAGCGCATGGGCTGGCATAATGGGAATGCCGCCTACATATCTTAAAAAAGGCGCAAAAGGTTCGGGTACGGTGAATTCAACTCGGCGTGAGTCGAGTTTTTTTACACTTGGTAAAGCGCGGCTTTCGCCAATTTCTAAAATATCTCTGACCGAAGTGGGAATTTTGGTGTTAAAGTAAATTTCGTTGTAAGTAAAGACAACATCATCAGCAGTCATTGGCTGACCATCCGACCATTTGAGTCCTTCACGCAGGGTAATGACTATGCGCTTTTTATCTTCGGAAACTTCCCAAGATTCGGCTAAATTTGGTTCGAGTTGGGAGGTGAAGGGATTTTCGCTAATTAAACCATCGTAGATAAAGCCAAAAACGCTGTAGGCAGATTCGTTGAGTGCGTAGTTAAAAGTAGAAGGTTCGCCAAGAACGGCAACAACGATTTGGGGAACTCTAGCCGCTTCTGCTTTAAACTGGGATGGGTTACACGATGTGAGAGCAACAGCTACCACACCCGCCACCATCACCGCCATCCAACGCCGCCAAGTTTTGTAAATCATAGTTAAGAGTTTCATAATTTTTACTGTACCGACATTTACTGCGATTGTAGCCAACCCAGGAAATCCCCGGTGCGGCTGAAATAATTTTCTACACCAGCATTCCGCAAAGCTTCTCGCACTTCCAACGTGCCAAAGTCTTTGGTATTGCTACTCATAAATACTTTAACTTGAGTTGGGTGCAACCCTGCGTGACCGAGAATGCAATGTAAAATCAAGTTATCTGTCGGGTCTTCAATCATATCTCTATCCAAACTTTGCTGAAGTATATCAGTCGTTAACGCAATCAAATCTGCCTTACTTGCTATTTGCTTAAGTGCTTGAGTTAGCCGCAACTCAGTATCATCCATTAAACTTTCATTTTCATCACGAGCTTGGCTTAAGAGTAAGTTAAGAGCTTGAGCATGAGGTGAAACAAGGTTTCGTTTTGACTGATTAATTTGAATGTCCAGTTCTTGGTTAAAACGTTTGCGAGCTTTTTTATCTTGTTCTAAAGCCGCTAAAGCCTCCAGACAGCAAATACTGGGTATTGCTATCTGAACTGATGGCGGCGGATTTTGTAGCAAAGTATCGGCTTGAGGGTCGCGTCCTGTGGCAATACTCATCAGAAAGTTTGTTTCAATGTAGAATATCAAGCCGTATCTCCACATCAGATTGTGTTGAACCATCTTTGAGCAACGGCAATAAACCAATTGCTTCGATTAGCTCTAAAGCTGGGGGTGTTTCCGACTTCCAATGATATACCAAATCATCTATCCAAGATTTAGTCATTCCTACTAGATAAGAAGCACTCAAAGAAGAACGTGACTTCTGCTTGCTCTCAATATCCGGGGCATAGCGACTTAGCACATCAATTACTTTAAGCGTACAAATTGGTTCTGCTACATTATCGCTGTACCAAGCAAAAATCAGGATGTCTTCTTTATCCAGCAGGATCATAAAAGGAATTACACCTCTGGCTGCTTTGAAGTAACCAACATATTCGGTGATAAACAGCGGTCTTAACTTCTGTCCGTGGGCTTGAATTAACACAACAATTCTTTCTTCTGCGTCGAGGGCGACGCCATGAGCATAAATTCGCAGTGCTTCTTCCCATTTTCTGGTTTTTATCGACTTAGTTTCCCCATTTTCTGGTGATGGGGAATGTAGAACGATACGAAATATCGTTCTTTGGTATCTTTCAATTAAGGATTCAGTCATTTTGAATGCCCGGATTAAGGATTAAACTTTATTCCTTTTTTTCTAGCAAGACTACGGCGTAGGCGGCTATTCCTGCTTCTTGTCCAACGGCGTCTAATTTCTCGTTGGTAGTTGCTTTAACGCCGATTTGGTCTGCTTCTAAGTTTAAAACGCTGGCGAGGCGCGATCGCATCTCCCCTATATGCGGTTTCAGTTTCGGACGTTCCGCCACCACGACGGAATCAATATTACTCACTCGCCAACCTTTCTCCTGCACTAACCCATATACCTGCTTTAACAACTCCAGGCTATCTGCCCCCGCCCATTTTGCATCGGTTGGCGGAAAATAATGTCCGATATCCCCCAAACTCAACGCACCCAGCATCGCATCCATGATGGCGTGAGTTAAGACATCGGCGTCGCTATGTCCCAACAGTCCCATTTCGTGGGGAATGTTCACCCCGCCTAAAATTAAAGGACGACCCGTAACCAATCTGTGAATATCGTAGCCGTTGCCAATTCTGAGAGACATAGTGGTTGTAAAATCCTGAATCTTGCCCTTCCGTATTTTACGAGCGATCGCTCTGCATGGGATCGGTCTTTTTCCTCTAACAAGTCGCAGATGGTGCGTTACACTTCCAGGACTTACGCAGGACGAGAAAAGCAACCAGGTTTCTTAGTTGATTTCTCGTTTCCTCTCCCAAGGATTTTTCGTAGAAACCGGGAACTTGCGCGTAAGCTAACAAGTCGCAGATGGTGCGTTAACGAAGTGTAACGCACCATCTGCTACTTAATCGCAAAGGTTAGGGTTCAAACCAATTACCAATTACCAATTACCCATTATGCAATTTGCATCAAACTCGCGTACTCGGTCAACATTTCATCATAAGTTAAACTTTCGGTTTCAACTTGAGGAGTCCAAAGCAATTCAAACTTAGACAAATATTCCGGAGGAGTGGCAGCAATTCGCTCCAGCGCTTGCTTTAAATCATTAGTAGAATAGACATTACCAAACAGAGGGCGATCGTCTTCGGTTCCAATTAGCAGCGTCACCACAATATAAGAACCTGGTTCGCTATCCGAATTTGAATTAGGCTGATTTTGACTAACTTTACCATTGACATTTGTGAGAGTTTCGCCGCTAAACTTACCCCGTTCTTCAATCGAAAACTTGTTAAAAATTGCCTCAGCTTCGTCGCGACTGCGGACGGTTTTGGAAGTTGCCGATACGTGAGTCCAGTTTTCTGGTGTTCTCAACAGTGCCAAAGCCGATTCTTGCAATAATTCGGATAAGCCTTCTGGAGTGTCAGTAGCGATATTTAAACTCAATTGTGAAAGCTGAGTTTGAATCGAATGCGCTTGCGCCAGCAATCCGACTTGGATTTTACTGATGGTGACGATATTGTTATCAAGTTCGCGATTGCCAGTATTGGTATAAGTCTCAGTTGTACCGGCACTGATAGCTTTCTTCTTAGATATGGCAATGGCGTAAGCGATCGCAGCCACGAGAATTGCTAAAATGATGACCAAAACAATCAGAGAAATCGGGGAATAATAGTAGCCGCCATAGCTATATCTTGGCCCAACATAGATAGTTGTGCCTCCGGATGAGTAACCCCCACCACCATAATTGGAATCCGAACCACTACTGCGACTGGGAGAATTTGAGCGGGAAGGTGCAGATCTAAACGAACCGCCGCCGCTGCGTCCTCCTCCCCTTCTTGCTTGTGCTTCTGTACCGATGTTTAGCGTTAGTTGATTGGTAGTCGGCGTTAATTGTATATCTACCGCGTTGACCAAGAGAAACGAAACAGCGGCAGCACATAATAGCTGTAACTTTGACTTGGGTTTCATGGGGATGATTTGGCAACTCTGCTATGACTTCATGTCCTTAGGTATCGGTAGTGTATGGATGGCTAATTGCCAGCTTGCTAATTGCTAATTGTCAATTGCCAGAGAGTCGCCATTAGCGATTAGCTATTAGCAGTTACACAACCGTTGCCCAGGGACATGATATGATTTGCTTCTTTATTCTTACCGCTGGAATCATCCAATTTCCCAAATCTCGCAAGAAAGTTAACAACAATCTCACAAACCCGGTTTCTTGAATAATACCTTCGCCTTGCATCCGGCACCCTTAAGGGTGCCGCTACACAAACAAAGGCTGCCTTCGCAGCCTGCATTTGATTTCAGCCCGCGCAGGCGGGCTTTGTCTGTGTAGCCGCACCCTTCAGGGTGCGGGCGTTTAACAAAATTGGCGAAGGTATTGTCGAACAAACCGGGATTCTTTTACTCGCCACCTGTCTCTCTCAACCATTTTTCATACAAATCGGGACGCCTTGCTTTTGTTCGTTCGATTTGCTGCTGAAATCGCCACCGCCCAATCTCGCCGTGGTTCCCCGACAGCAAGACATCGGGAACTCGTAACCCGCGAAACTCTGGGGGACGGGTGTACTGGGGATAGTCCAGCAGTGTCGCCTCGAAACTCTCTGCTTTGAGGGATTCTTGCTTGCCTACTGTACCGGGACGCAATCTCACAACCCCGTTAATCAGTGCTAGTGCGGGAATTTCGCCGCAAGTTAGGACAAAATCGCCTAAAGATACCTCGCGAGTCACTAAATCCAGCACTCGCTCATCTACGCCTTCGTAATGTCCGCAAATCACCACCAGTTGGTCGTAATGGGTGGCTAATTCTTTGAGTAGACCTTGATTCAGGGTTTGACCTTGCGGCGTCATCAGGATAACGTCGCGTTTGGGTAAGACGGGTAGCGACTCGATGGCGGCAAAAATGGGTTCTGGTTTCATCAGCATCCCGACGCCGCCGCCGTAGGGTTCGTCATCTACCCGGCGATGCTTATCTGTAGCGAAATCTCTAGGATTGACTAGATTAACTTGAGCTATCTGTTTTTCGAGAGCTTTTCCCAGCAATCCCGAACTCAGGGGAGATGCGAAAAAATCTGGAAATAGAGTTATAACATCAAATCGCACGGGTTTTGAGTTGAAATTGAGTTGGCAAATCTTGAGAAAAACTAAAACATTCCTGATGTTAACAGGGATGGGTCAAATCGTTTGACACTCACGACTCTAGAGAGACGGTGATTCTTGGTGCAATGACTCACGGTTACACCACAGGTTTAGACCAATCGCCCAAAAGGGTAATCTCCTAGAGCGTAAAATATTCTTTAGTGAGTGCTTTCGTCTCCCACGCTCGCTCCTACTCTTTTGACACGGGGTTTTCGCGGTAAACTCTATAATTAACCTTGCACCAAATTTTGTGCCCGTCGCTGGATAGAGATTATGCCCAAAGAGAGATGGAAACGCGATTAATAATTGCTTCATGAGATATCTAATAAGCTAAAATTATGTGTTAACCGTCACGCTCATAAGCCAAAACCCAGCCCCGCTTGTCAGGGGGGTCCAGGGGGGATCGCCAGGAGAGAGAAGCAACACAATGCAACAGTTAGAATTGCAAGCCTTGGAAACCAGAAAACCCCAATCAACCAAAACCGCCATCATGGTGATTGGCGGCGCTGAAGATAAAGTTCACGGACGGGAGATCTTGCACACTTTTTTTTACCGTGCCGGATCGGCTGATGCTCAAATCGCGATTGTACCATCGGCGAGTCGAGAACCCGCGATTATTGGCGAACGGTATCGCGGCATCTTTAATGAGATGGGTGCTAAGCGAATTGAAGTGCTGGATATACGCGATCGCGATCAGTGCGAAGATGCGGCAGTCCACGAATACCTAGAGGTGTGTACGGGGGTATTCCTCACCGGCGGCGATCAACTGCGCCTGTGCGGACTGCTTGCGGATACGGTGTTGATGGAAAAATTGCGCCTGCGCGTCCAGATGGGTCAAATTACCCTGGCGGGAACCAGCGCCGGAGCAGCCGTCATGGGTCACCATATGATAGCAGGGGGCGGTAGCGGCGAATGTCCCAACCGTTCTTTAGTCGATATGGCAACGGGGCTTGGTATTATACCAGAAGTTGTGGTAGATCAGCACTTTCACAACCGCAACCGCATGGCGAGATTGATGAGCGCGATCGCAGCCCATCCGGACCGTCTGGGTATCGGCATCGATGAAGATACCTGTGCCTTGTTCGAGCAAGATGGTATCCTGCAAGTGGTGGGCAAAGGGACGGTAACCATCGTCGATCCAGGGGAAGTGTCCTACACCAACCAGCCTTTGATCGGCGCCACCGACCCGATTAGCATTCACAATTTACGAGTACATATTCTCAGCTATGGTCAGCGCTACGACCTGCACCAGCGTGCAATTATTCCTACAGGCTGAAGCAGATGGCGATCCCCGACACAAATCCATAGTGAGATAGCATAGGAGGTTTGAGAGCGCTAGATGTTCGCCTTCTATGGTTTTCTCGATAGAGTATTTTTGCCATGCGTTGCCACGAGTCTTGCGTTTTTAAACCCCAATTTCACCGGAAAAATGTTCGTAATGAACAGTTTTATGAGGAGGCCAGGTGTAAATATATAGGGTTCTCCTCAATCCTTGCTTGTCGCCAACAGATCCCCGGACTATTACTATGAAAATTCTGAAAATCCAGACGTTACGCGGTCCTAACTATTGGAGTATTCGACGCCACAAACTGGTGGTCATGCGTCTTGATTTGGAGGATTTGGCAGACAAGCCATCAGATCGCATCTCCGGCTTTTACGAAGGCTTGCTGCGGGTGCTACCCTCTTTGGAAGAGCATTTCTGCGCCCCTGGGTGTCGGGGCGGTTTCCTTCAGCGAGTGCGGGAGGGAACTTATATGGGGCACATTGTGGAACATGTCGCCCTGGAACTGCAAACCCTCGCAGGTATGAATGTAGGCTTCGGACGCACGCGGGAAACCGCTACCCCAGGCATTTACCAAGTGGTAATCGAGTACCTGGACGAACAAGCAGGGCGCTATGCAGCCAGGGCGGCGGTGCGGTTGTGCCAGAGTATCGTCGATACCGGCAGCTATCCTGAAGCAGAATTAGCCCAAGATTTGCAAGACCTCAAGGAAATGTGTTCGGATTCAGCCTTGGGGCCTTCAACAGAAACTATTGTTAAAGAAGCAGAAGCGCGGGGAATTCCCTGGCGCTATTTAAATGCCCGCGCCTTGGTGCAATTCGGCTATGGAATTTACAGCAAGCGCATCCAGGCTACTTTGAGCGAGTATACCGGGATTTTGGGCGTCGAGTTGGCTTGCGATAAAGAAAGCACGAAACAAGTTTTGCGCGATGGGGGAGTGCCAGTACCGCGCGGCACGGTTGTATATTACCTGGATGATTTGGCGGATGCGATCGCAGATATCGGCGGCTACCCCATCGTGATCAAACCCCTCGACGGTCACCACGGCAAGGGCATCACCCTCAACATCAATTCTTGGGAACAAGCAGAAGTCGCCTACGACGCCGCTAAAGGCGAATCTAAAGGAGTGATTGTAGAACGCTACTACACCGGACGCGACCACCGAGTCCTAGTCGTCAACGGCAAGGTCGTCGCCGTCGCGGAACGAGTCCCCGCCCACGTCGTCGGCAATGGCAAATTAACCGTATCAGAATTAATCGAAGCAACCAATCGCGACCCCCGACGCGGCACGGGACACGAAAACGTCCTGACAAAAATCGAACTCGACCGCACTTCCTGGGATCTATTAAAAGAACAAGGATATACCCTCGATACAGTGCTGGAATCGGGTCAAATTTGTTACTTGAGGGCCACCGCAAACCTCAGTACCGGAGGCATAGCCGTAGACCGCACCGACGATATCCATCCGGAAAATATCTGGATCGCCCAACGGGTGGCCAAAATCATCGGACTTGACATTGCAGGCATTGATGTGGTAACGGCGGATATCAGCAAACCATTGCGCGAAACCGGAGGCGTAATCGTTGAAGTCAACGCCGCCCCAGGATTCCGGATGCACGTTTCTCCCAGCGAAGGGCTACCCCGCAACGTCGCCGCCCCAGTTCTGGATATGTTATTCCCCCCCGGAACCCCCAGTCGCATTCCGATTTTGGCGGTAACCGGGACTAACGGCAAAACCACCACAACCCGACTGCTGGCGCATATCTACAAGCAAACCGGGTTGACCGTTGGCTACACCACCACCGACGGCACTTATATCGGCGATTATTTAGTCGAAAAAGGCGATAATACAGGCCCCCAAAGCGCCCAAATGCTGCTTTACGACCCCACGGTAGAAGTGGCAGTCCTGGAAGCGGCGCGGGGCGGTATCCTGCGGTCGGGGTTGGGATTTGACGCCTCGGACGTGGGGGTGGTGTTGAACGTCGCGGCGGATCACCTGGGAATTGGGGATATCGATACCGTAGATCAATTAGCCAACCTCAAGAGTGTGGTAGCGGAAGCAGTTCTACCCAAAGGCTACGCCGTCCTCAACGCCGATGACCCCTTAGTCGTGGAAATGGCGAAGCGGACAAAGGCGCAAATCGCTTACTTTTCCCTCAACCCAGAAAATGAAATCGTTAAAGCCCACACCCAGCAAAGCGGCGTCGCGGCAATGTACGAAAACGGGTATTTATCGATATTAAAGGGGGATTGGACGCTGCGAATCGAACAAGCAATCAACGTACCCCTGACAATGGGAGGCAAAGCGCCGTTTATGATTGCCAATGCCTTGGCGGCTTCCTTGGCGGCGTTTGTCCAAGGCGTGGGAATAGATTATATCCGCAAGGGCTTGACAACATTCCGCGCTTCTGCTAGCCAAACGCCGGGAAGGATGAATTTGTTTAATTTAGGCAACTATCACGCTTTGGTGGATTATGCCCACAATCCGGCGAGTTACGAGGCTTTGGGCAATTTTATCCGGAATTGGCCTGGGGAAAGGATTGGCGTGGTAGGTGGACCGGGCGATCGCCGCGATGAAGACTTTGTGACGTTGGGTAAACTTTCGGCAAATATCTTTGACCGAATTATTGTCAAGGAAGATGACGATACCAGGGGACGCGATCGCGGTGCAGCAGCGGGGTTAATTATCCAAGGAATTGGGCAAGCGAAGCCAGATTGTCGCTACGAATCGATTCTAGATGAAACAACGGCGATTAATACAGCTTTAGATAGCGCCACTCCCAATAGTTTGGTGGTAATTTTACCCGAAACCGTATCTCGCGCCATTGAATTAATCGAAGCGCGTCGCCCCATCCCCGAACAAGTACAGCAAGTCAATGGGGTGGAAGTTACCAACAGTGTAAAATCTTCGCTGGCTAATCAGATTTAAGCGATTTAGAAGCTGGCAGGATAGGGGAGGTATTAGCCTCCCCTATTTTGTTTGGGGGTAAATTCTTTGTAGTTGAATTGTGCGCGAGCGACGACAGCAACGATAATGAAGGTAGACAATGCCCATCCTACAACTAATCGATGATAACAAGGATGCAAAGTATTAAACTGCAAAGTAGCCTCAATGTGAGTAAAGCTGTTTTGACAGATGTTGAAAGCTGGCGCGTTCGTTGAGATGTGGAAAAGGCTTGTTAGGAACAGATACACCCAGGAAGCGACACAATGGTTCCCAACCCTCTTTCACTTGGTAAACTAACAGCCGCTCTGGTGGAACAAAACGCTTTACCTCTTCAATGTGTTGATTGAAAATCCCTTTAGCGTATTGCTTATCCTCAAATTTCCCTTGAAAATCCTTCAGCCAAACATCTTGATCCACCATGCGGAAGATGCGAACTAGACTCCGCGTCCTTGGAGAAAACGGGAGCGATAAGGTCATCTTTAACTTCTGCCAACCTTTTGGCGCTGCTTGATAGATGGTGTTCAAGGTACTCTCATGCCAACTATCCACATCTCGAATATTCAACACAACTTTAGCATCAGGATAGTGCTGCATCAGTTGACGATAGTAACGATAACCTGGGTAATCTACTATTGCTTGGTAGCCATCAAACAAAGCATCCCAGTTGACAGGTTTTCCATTACTGGCATCCTCCCAAAACGTTACATCAGAGGGGTGTCTCATGAATTCTACCATGTGGTAGCACTTACAAAAGCCCAGTTCTTCTAAAGCGGTTTTGAGAGATAGCGTTCCCGTTCGTGCGAAACCTGCACCAATAACCTTAATTGCCATAAATTCCCCCATATTTTGCTTCCATTAAAGGCCAAAGTCCACGGCAGCATGTCAGGAAAGCCATTAGCTCTTCTGTGTAGGTTGGGTTGAACGTAAGTGAAACCCAACAAGCCAAGCTAAATTTGGGTTTCGTACACTGGGCCCAACCTACAAAGTTGACATGCTCCCAAAGCCCACTAGCTTAAGTATAGATAAATAACTCAAGTTGCTAGTTAACTCATGAATAGAAGCTAATGGCTAATGGCTAATGGCTAATGTCAGTACAAATCCTATATTAGCAAGCTCGCAATTAGCAACGCCAAAGTTTATAACTAGCAACTTGCGTTAGTTATAAGGTTGAGGCCATTCGTGACATAGGGGAAAGGCAATCAACGATTGCCTTTCCCCTCTCCCCGACCCGGTGAGATTCTGATTATCATTCCCGATTAATTTGAGTATATTCGCTCATTGACATTCATTCCACTTTCTTAACCTGTCACGAATCGAGCTGCATGAACTACGTTCGCAACCAAGGATGAAAATCCATCTCACCTGCTATTTTCAAGACAGGTCTAATCTTTAGTTTTTACTTCTTCCGCTGGTGCATCTTTCTCTGTTTCCGGGTTATTCATCTCTTCTTTAAAACCCCGTAAAGTTTTAGCCAAGGCGCGTCCCATTTCTGGAATTTTCTGAGGGCAAAATATTAGAAGTGCTACTCCGGCAATAATTCCCATTTCAGGCAATCCTAATCCAAACATATCAGTCTCCTTTTATCTATTTTTAGGGCAACTTTCAACAAATAAACCCGTTTTCTATGAGAAAACGTTTTAGAAGCTTGCAAGATAGGGGAGGTAATAGCCTCCCCTATTTTGTTTTGGTAGTTAAACCGATATAAAAAGCTGCTGCGTAATCAGATTAGCCTGTATCCCATTCAAAGTAGCCAACAGTTCGCCAGTATCTTTGGCGCTAATTAGAGTATTGTTGTTGGTTTGGGCGATCGCTAACTGTGCAAAACTCAAACCACCACCCAAACCAATCAAATCTTGACCAATTTGGAAATCAGTAACTACATCGCTACCTTTTCCACTGGTCAAGACAAAAATGTCGTTGCCGCTACCGCCTGACAGCAGGTCATTACCTACATCGCCGCTGAGAACATCGTTTCCTGCACCACCAATCAAAGTGTCATTAGCTTTACCCCCGTAGAGAGTATCATCGCCTTCTTCCCCATTCAGCTTATCTTCTCGTTCATTACCAAAGAGTAAGTCATTGCCAGCACCGCCGCATAGTTCATCGCGATCTCTACCTCCGTAAATAGCGTCATTTCCATCACCACCGCACAGACTGTCATTACCTACATCGCCGAAGAGTAGGTCGTTACCAGCATCGCCAAATACGATGTCATCATTTTGACCACCGCGTAGCGTATCATTACCGTCTTCGGCGAAGATAGTATCATTGCCAGCGTTACCGTTAAGCAAGTCATCACCGCCACCGCCAAAGATTAAATCGCTACCACCGAAATCGCTATCGCCAAAAATGGTATCGTTACCCTTGTCTCCAAGCAAAGTATCGTTGCCGCGATCGCCAAAAATCCAGTCATTATCTTGACCGCCCCGCACAAAATCGTTACCTTGACCGCCCCGCAGAGTATCGCTACCCAAACCGCCGAATAAATTATCGTTAGCTGCTTTACCGAATAACCAATCATCCCCAGCTTTACCGTCAAGTGCATCGTTAACGGAAGTACCGATGAGGATATCGTTACTGTCGCTGCCAAATTGGGTGTTATCCACAGGATTTAACAGCGGAAGATTGTTAATATCAGGACGCACAAAGCTGTCGCCGAAACCATCTGGATCTGGCGGTAACTTAGGACTGACGGTAGGGATGGCATCGCCCAGTTTGACAATGAAGATGTCAGAAGTCCCAAAAAACCCAACAGCAGTCAGGTTAGCTTCTCCCTCACCGGGGTCGAAGTCTGCCGTAACTTGGAAACTTCCTGTGGTGTAGGTGTTGCCGCTACTATCGATGGCGATCCTATTACCACGGTCATCACCATTGCCGCCCAGTTTTTTAGCCCAGACGTAATTGCCCCCCGAGTCTAATTTGGTGATGAAGATGTCTTGACAACTCCTCGCCGTTGAACGACGAGGATTCTTCCTTCATCCAACATTGCCTCTAAAAGCAGTGCCTTTAGATGGTCTTACACGTTGTCTGGAAGCAGTAGCGAGATGCCCTCCCGCCAAGATCCGTAAACCTTCATCCCGGATAGATTTTGCAGCGTTAATGTCCCGATCGTGGAGAGTGTGACATTTAGGACATTGCCAGCTACGAATATCTAAACTCAAACTTTCCACTTGATGCAAGCAGTGGTTACAAGTCTTGGAACTGGGAAAGAACCGATCTACTTCAATATATGTTTTTCCCGACCATTCAGATTTGTACTTTAACATGGTGCAAAATTGCCCCCATCCTGCATCACTAATTGATTTGGCTAGCTTGTGATTTTTGACCAGATTCCGAACTGCTAGATTCTCTACCACTATGACTTGGTTTTCGTCTACTAATTTACGACTTAGTTTGTGGAGAAAATCTTCCCGACATCTAGCGATTTTGCCATGAACTTTGGCAACTTTAATTCGTGCCTTGTTACGGTTGTTAGACCCTTTTTGTTTGCGACTGAGCGCTCTCTGTCTCTTGGTTAACCTCACTTCATATTTACGGTAATATTTGGGATTACCATGCTTAGTACCATCAGAGGTAATCGCATAGCGCTCGATTCCCATGTCTATACCAATAGCTTTGCCTTGTGACGAGCCAACAGGTTTACTTTTGCCATCATCATAAAGGCAAGCCGCATAGTATTCGCCTGCGGGGGTACATGATACCGTGACCGCTTTGAGTTGCCCCTCTGGCAAACGAGATACCTTGCAATAAACCTTTCCTAACTTGGGAAGAATTAAGTAATCCCCATCTAGTTTGATCCCTTGAGGGAAACGGAGCGACTGCTTTTGACCCTTTTTCTTGAAACAAGGGTACTTAGCCCGCTTTTCAAAGAAGTTTAAGAAAGCACTCGATAAGTCTAATGCTACTTGCTGCAAACACTGGGACGGCGGTTCAGTTAACCACTCACGCTCTCTTTTCAAAGATGGCAGTAAGTTGATGATGTCATTACGACTCAATCCTTTACCAGAAGACTGGTAAGTTTCGCTAGTGAGGTTAAGTGCATAATTGTAAAACCAGCCTACACACCCAAACGACTTGGTGAGCAATATTGCTTGCTCACCAGTCGGATAGATTCTGTACTTGTAGGCTTTTAACATTTTGCTTACCAAACTAACAATACTATGGTAAGTTTATCTGTTAAGGTTGTCAAGCCGTCGTGTAACGACGGGGTTTTAAACCCAAATTTTTGATAAGTTTCTATATTCCCCAAATTCAGCCAAGTATTGCCCAGTTGCAGGCTACCCGGTGTGCCGTGGGAGATAATATGTAGGGCTGCTATATTTTGGCGAGTCTGAAGCAGTTGGGTAATTTGCTCGACGCCATCTCGCGCTGCATCCAGGATGAAGACTTGAGTTCCCGCTGCGATTCCTGCTGCTAGGGTTTGCCAATCTGGTATGGAACTGTCGATGAAGGCGATCGCATTTTCTTGGTTCGCTTGAGCTTCGAGAGTAGGGTTTTGGAATGGCATAGTTTTTCTGACAACGGACGTGGAGGAAGGCATAGTGCGATTCGTTCTTCTGAAATGGGTAGAAATATCCAAGGATGGAGGCTTCAGTAGAGTAATCCATCAGGATAGAGTTCGCACTTTAATCCTCTACTGATGACAACTTACAACCTATGTAGGTGAGGAAACCTAACCAAGCAACAAAGCTAAGACAGTTAGGGGAGAAAGGGAAAGATGAAAAGACTATTCTGACATCATAACCCAATCCAGAAAACACCAAACCCTACTGCCCTAGTGCGGGGTTGAAAGCACACAAACAACCTAGAAATAGGTTGCCCCTACAAAGGAGACTGACAACCTTCTCTGTAAAGCGGGGGTGAAAGCAGAAATAGGTGGAAATAGCTGAAAACACCTACTGCAAGCAAGAGTCTATGGATAGAACAAACGAAGTGTCATCTGAGCCATCGTAATCCTCCACCAGGGGAAATAAGCTTATCCAGAAATGGAACTCCTGGGTTGGAAATAGCCAACAAGGGTAAGGTCTATCAAGTTCTACGTACTGAGATAGCGCACTACTTATAACCCCGATGGATAGACACATCCTAAAGGCTCAAACAATAGGTTGTAGGAACGAAGTAACCCCAATGTATGCTCCCTACTTGGTCGATAAGTAGGGTAGGCAGTCAAACCACAAGCCACATTGGGTCGGGATGGTTCAAGAAGCAAAAGCCAAGCCTGAATAAACAGGCAATGCCTAAAAAGGGATGGTGTAATTACCTGGATATGCTGACGTGAATCGCAATGTGATAAAGCTGGAGGTACAAGTAGCAATGTATAAGCCTAAATCAGATTCACAACTGAATACTGAGGGATGGAAGGAAATCAATTGGCGCAAAGTCGAACGATACGTCTTCAAGTTGCAAAAACGCATCTACGCTGCTTCCCGTTGTGGCAATGTCAAACTCGTTCGCAAACTCCAAAGAACACTGATGAGGTCTTGGTCTAATAGAGTTCTATCAGTACGACGGGTCGCGCAGGAAAATCAAGGCAAGAAAACGGCAGGAGTGGATGGGGTAAAATCCCTATCCCCAGAAGCACGAATCAAACTTGCGAAGGATTTAAGGTTAACTGGCAAATCCAAACCCACAAGAAGGGTATGGATACCGAAACCAGGAAGTAATGAAAAACGTCCGCTTGGTATTCCCACTATGTACGATAGAGCTTTACAAGCTGTATTCAAGGCTGTCCTAGAGCCGGAATGGGAGGCTTACTTTGAGCCTAACAGCTATGGTTTTAGACCAGGGAGGTCGTGCCAAGATGCAATAAAACAGATTAAAAGCTGCATACAACAGAAGGCGAAGTTTGTATTAGATGCAGACATAGCCAAATGTTTTGACCGCATCGACCATTTAGCCCTACTCCAGAAACTCAACATCAGAGGTAAAGTCAGGCAACAAATAAAAGCTTGGCTGAAATCTGGGGTCATAGACCAAGGGGCTTTTACTGCTACATCTCTTGGTACGCCACAGGGCGGGGTGATTTCTCCACTACTGGCTAATATAGCCCTTCACGGTTTAGAAGAAAAACTCAAAGAGATGGCAGAGTCACTTGATATCAAGTATCCAAACGGGCGAAATCAATGCACCAGGGATAAAAAATTCTCACTCTCAATAGTGAGATATGCAGATGACTTTGTTGTATTACATGAAGATAAAACCGTTGTCCAAAGATGTCGGGATTTAATCTCGGAATGGTTGACTGGCATTGGCTTAGAATTGAAACCTGAGAAGACGAGGCTAACTCACACACTCAACCCTGAGTGGAGCGAGGATGGGGATGCTGGTTTTGACTTTCTTGGTCATCATATACAGCAATACCCTACTGGTAAATACCGGAGTAATAGGAATTCTCAAGGTAGGATATTAGGTTTCAAAACTCTCATCACCCCTACGAAGAAGGCGAGTAAGGTACATCAAGAGGAAATCGGAAGAATCATCAAAAAGCATAGGTCATCGCCTCAATCGGCTTTAATCAAAGACCTTAACCCTGTAATAAGGGGATGGACTTCTTACTACTCAAACTCCGACGCTTCCAGCACTGGAGAATTATCAAGACAAGACTACCTCACATACTTGAAACTTCGAAGATGGGCAAAATACCGTTGTGGGAACATCAATGACGGACATAAACGTTATTGGACAACCATAGGCAGTAATAACTGGGTATTCGCAACCAGGGAGGGAACAGCGAACCCCCTGAGGTTACTTACGCATTCAGAACTCGGCAGCAGTAGCACTGAATACGTGGTTAAAGGCGAAAAAAGCCCTTTCGACGGCGACCTAGTGTACTGGAGTTCAAGACTAGGGACACACCCCGAATTGTCGAGTCGAACGACTAAGTTGTTAAAGCAACAAAAGGGTAAATGTGCTTGGTGCGGATTAAGCTTTCAAGATTGGGATGTATGGGAAGTAGACCACAAAATTCCTAAAGCTCTAGGCGGAAAGGATGAATATAAAAATCTACAACTATTACATCGGCATTGTCACGAGGAAAAGACCGCTATTGATCTAATAGAAATTCGGAAGAAACAACACTCTAAAAATTTTTAATTACTAGCCCAGCAATGGGATAAATATGAATGGGAGTGGGTCAACGATGTTCCGGTAATATTACGTCGAAATAGCAAGCGGTCAGAAGGAAGTCCCTCTGACAACGGGAAACACATTGAGTAGCCGTGTGCGGTGAAAGTCGCAAGCACGGTTTCGGATGGGAGGGAGAGTGTGGTAACACATTCTCTCGACCCTACCAAACTACTCTTAAGGTAGCAGCACCCTCTGAAGCGTCAACCGACCATAATCACAAGCAATTAAGTTTGTTCTAGTAACTCAAGTTGCTAGTCATAAATTGTGCCAGTGCTAATGGCTAATAGCTAATTGGTAATTGGATTAAAATGGGATGCACTATTGACAATTACCGATTTACCCCAGTCAGAAACAAAGGTGATGAGTAGACGATTTTTCAGAGAAACCGGGTTTCTTTGTCTAGGGATGTAACTAGCAACTTGGGTTAGTAGATTTCTCCAAAAACTCTTGTGGGATAGGCGTCCCGCCTGTCTTTGAGATTCTTTTTTGGAGAGGTCTAGTAGAAATCCCCTTCCATTTCACGGCGGGGAGGATGTCAAAACTATGCCCAAAAGCTTTACATGCCAAAGTTTTTCAGCCATAAATATCTGGAAAAATCTGGCGCCCGCCAACGAATCCATTATACTTGTAGCTGCCGAAAAACCGAGGCTGTGCCTCAAGGTGGAAGATGTGAGCTATGCTATGTTTTTGTTTTGTCTTCTGTGGTTTCTTCCACTTTGGCATCTTTGTCATTTTCCGGGTTACTCATCTCTTCTTTAAAACCCCGCAAAGTTTTAGCCAAGGCGCGTCCCATTTCTGGAATCTTTTTCGGGCCAAATATTAGTAGTGCTACTACAACAATAATACCCATTTCCGGTAATCCTAAGCCAAACATATCCAGTCTCCTGTTATCTATTAAACTACTCGTTTCGCGTCAGAGGTAATTCTAACCAATCGCTGAGTTCATTTGCTAGCCATTCTAGTTCTGCTTCATTGGCGATCGCGCTCCCAAATTCGTACTTTTGTCCTCCTGCCCATATGACAATTTTAGGATGACTGGAAGCAGAATGAATATACTCAATTTTAGTAATATCCCGTCGTCGCGCTGGTCGAAATAAATTGCGCTTGAAGCCAAACAATTCGTAAGTTTTAGCAATCGATCTCCAGTCTATCCGCAATCGATATCGTCCAAAAAAAGCAAATAAAATCCGCTCTCCCATGATACCCAAAGGAACTAAGTAGGGTAAAAATAGCAAAGCTGTCATGGGATTAGCCGGATTGCTAAAATTTAAAAGCAGCCAAAAAATTAAACTCACCGATCCAAAAGACATGGCGGCGACTGGCAAGGTAAATCCCGTCGGCGGGGCGATCGTTTCGATAGAATATTCATCTTTTTTTACCAAAAATTTGCGTTTTACTGGTTGTGTAACTGCTAAAGCATCAATATCTGTTGCAGACTCGCGTTGTAAATCTTCCAGCGCCTCAAATGCGGAACTGAAACGCCGTTCTAAACTTGGGTGCGTCATCCGCTTTAACCAGCGGTTCAAGCTAGGACTGAGATTAGACAGTTTCTCAAATTGAATTCGCAATTCTTGCTGGGGTAAATCCGCTGGATGCGTCCCCGTGACTAAATAAATTAATGTCGCCCCTAAACTATAAAGATCGGAAGCAGGAACCCCACGTCCGCCAAATTGTTCGGGTGGCATATATCCATAGGTTCCTACTACTGTCATTGTCCCACCTTCCCTGGCTGCCAGGGTTTGCACGGAACCAAAATCGACTAAATAAACTTGCCCGATGCTATGGGCAGAACGGTTGGTTAGTAAAATATTGCTGGGTTTAATATCGCGGTGAATTACAGGTGGTTGACGCCCGTGTAAATCAATTAAGATTTCTAGTAAAGCTTTGGCAACTTCCTTAAGTTCTACTTCCCTGAAAGTCCGTCCGTTTTTGAGATGTTCTTCTAACGATTTGGCTTGGATGTAACTCTGGACTAGGGCAAATCCTTTACCTTGGGGTAGATCGATTTCAAAATGATTTAGATATTGAGGAATCGCCGGATGAGATAGCGCTTGTAAGATCGATGCTTCCCGTTCAAATAACTTGAGGTCGTCCCATTCAAAGTCGCTGCCAAAAAACAGTAGCTTAATTACAACTAATTCTTGCGTGCGGCGATCGCGCGCCAGCAGCGTCCGGCGTCCGGATTTTTTGCCTAGCTGTTTGATTATATCGTAGCGATCGCCTAATATTTTAATTTCCATTTTTTTGCTTTTATATATCTTAAAACAATCTTTTGAAAATCCTCGATCGGGACTTACTCACGAATATCTTAGAAACCGGGTTTCTGCATATATCTTTAGTTATAAAGCGACGATTTTTCCGAAAAACCCGGTTTGTTTGCGTCAGTCCTGTTGCTCTTAGCAGCGCCAAATTTTTACCATGATGGCACTACGGGATTCGGTTGTTGAGGTTGCCATTGTTGATGGTGGTTAAAAACTGCAACCAAAAACAGCGATATAATCAATGCCGCTGCGATCGCTACCCACTGGGGTAATTCTGTTTCGGTTTTGGTGAGTTTCGGTTTATAAGCGTTCATCGTCCCGATCACTGATTTTACTTCTTGATTAGAAAATTCAAACCATTCGCCGTTTCTTCTGACTCGCCTGGTTTTATACTTTGTATGCAGCGCCTTTTCTACCTCCTTTCTATTGCTGATTTGAATATAGTGCAAATATTTTAACTGGTTTGCCGAGCCTGTTTGCAGTTGCGAGATGCGTTTGTTCAGGTTTACTGTTATCCCAATTTTGTAATAGTTTGTTCCAACCTCGTGGATCAGGTAAACGTAACTATTTGGCGATTTTGTTTGGGATATTTTTCTGTTGCGCGACAAGATTTGGCGATCCCCCCTACCCCCCTTACCAAGGGGGGATTAAATTTGTGTCCCAATTAAATTACAATATCTGTTTTGGTTTATTCTGAAGCAAGGTCTATTGATAAACCAAACAGCGGTCAAATTTATTAAGAAAATGTTACAAAGCCCCAACGCTTCTTTGCGCGAACAACAACACCCCCTGATTCGTCAACTGGCTGACTGCATCGAGTCCACTTGGTCACAATACCTTGACCTTTCACCTTACCACTTGCCAGAAGATTTGGGATATGTGGAAGGACGCCTGGAAGGGGAAAAACTGACGATCGAAAATCGCTGCTATCAAACGCCCCAGTTTCGCAAAATGCACCTGGAATTGGCAAAAGTCGGCTCAATGCTCGATATTTTGCACTGCGTCATGTTTCCCCGCCCCGAATACCCGTTACCGATGTTTGGCTGCGATTTAGTCGGCGCTAGAGGACAAATTAGCGCTGCGATCGCCGATCTCTCTCCCACTAACCCAGATCTCACTTTACCCGATCGTTACCGCCACGCCCTCGCCGCCACAAGCGCCCCACAATTCTCCCAACCCCGCGATCTTCCCCCTTGGGGCGATATCTTTTCCGAATTTTGCATCTTTATACGACCGGGTAGTCCAGAGGAAGAAGCACAGTTTCTGGCTCGTGTCAAGTGTTTTTTGGAAATTCACTGTCTCTGTGCGATCGCATCCCAACCCGTACCCAGGGAACAGCGGGTGCAAATTCTTGCCGGACAGCGCAACTATTGCACCAAACAGCAGCAAAACGACAAAACCCGCCGCGTCCTGGAAAAAGCTTTTGGCACTGACTGGGCAGAACGCTACATGACTACGGTTCTATTCGATTATGTGTAGTCATTAGGTTTTTGGCATGGCTAGGAAATTGAACGCTTGAAACGGGTACTGCATCGCTTGCACAAACTTTTCGTAAATGAGCCGCTCTCCATCTAAAAGCCAGTCCTTGAGCAGGAACACTGCGTACCCATGCCTATCTACCAAAAAGTCATAGATGTCTTTGGGGTCGATTTGAAATGCCTGCAATCCAGTTTTGCTACACTCGAACAGTATCGCTGGACGAGAACGTTTTAACAGTTCTTCACCCCCCTGAAGTACAGGCAGTTCGCCCCCTTCCACATCAACCTTGATCAAACCAATCGGGCGGTCAAGTGGCACTAGGTCGTCAAGCCGCTCGCACTTAACCACGATGCGCTCCACTTTCTCCGTACCGGAGTCATGGAACCGCAGTCCGCTAAAGCCAGACCGATCGGGCTGTAGGAAAAACTCTGCTTCGCCTTCCTTGTCGCTCAGAGCTAATTGCATCACCTCTACGTCAGGAAACTTGCGCTTGAGCCAATTGGCTTTGTAAGGAACCGGCTCGATGGCTATGTGGCGACCTCGCGGCGATAGCCGTTTCATCTGTTGCACCACAGACCCCAGGTGACATCCAATATCGATGCAATTCATCGAGTCCTGGATGATTCGCTCCATCAGCAGATCGATTCGCGACGACTCTGCGTAAATTTCCTTTAGCTCTGGATGCTTCAATTTGTTCACTATTTTGGTCAACTCGCGCAAGCGACGAGCTGGGGACTCGAATGGCGTACCAATCAGTTGGTGAGCTATGTATTCCTTTAGCACGATTGTTTATAGTACTCCCTAGCCTGGTCAGCTTTATTTTGACAAATTATCTTCTCAAACAAGCCATTGACAACAATTTGTCTCGTGCTACTATATTGATTAACCAATCAATCAAATAACAAGATTAAACCATGCCAGCCCACGACCAGGTAGAGTTCGAGCGGCGGCGGCAGCAAATTATAGACGGTGCATTGGAAGTCTTTGCAAGTAAAGGCTTTGAAAAGGCAACTAATAAAGACATCGCCCAAGCTGCCAATATTGGCTCGCCTGGACTGATCTACCACTACTTTAAAGACAAAAGCGACCTATTCCAGCAGGTATTAGAACAGCGCGTTCCCCTGCTGCAACTGCTGGCTCACAGCGGTGACGAGATTTTAACCAAACCACCGCAAGAGGTGCTAACCACCTTCGCCAGTGCCTTCCTGAAAACCTTGGAAAACCCGACCGCCGTCGCCATGTTTAAGCTGGTGATGAGCGAAGCATTCCGACAACCGCAAGTTGCCGAAGTGATGAACAACGCTGGCCCAAGTCGCGAGATGGCGTTTTTAAGTCGCTATCTGGCAAAACAAATGTCTGTTGGCGTGCTGAAACCGATAGACCCAGCAGCAGCAGCCTATTGTTTTATTGGCTCTTTGCTGGCGTATATTTTCACGCGGGAAATCTTTCCCCAACCAGATAGCCAGCAACTCGACGCCGAGACGATGGTTAAGACTACGGTTGAGGTTTTCTTGCAAGGAATGCTTGTGACATCCTCCCCGTCCTAATTTTTTGCTTGTCAAGTTGATTAATTAATCAATCAACTTGACAAAAGTTTAAACTCATTGATTCGGATAGCTCAACTGGAGGAAGCGGGGCGAGTCTTTCCGGAGAGAAGCTTAAAGATAGGTAGATAGATCGCACCTCCTGGCTCTTCCTCTGGAAAACAAAATATTAAGCTTAGTAAAGGGGTTGTAAAGAAAAGTTATGCGGCTAGAATTACCTGTTAAAGATAGGCAATGGCTAAAATCTCCAGTCCGCTGGACGCTCCCGCTAGCAATTATGGCGGCTAGTGTGAGTGGGGTAGGGCTATATCAGGTTTATCAACAGACGAGGGTGCAACCGCAAGTCGAAGTACCCGTCGCGGTGGCGCCAGCGATCGCATCGGTAACGGCATTGGGACGTCTGGAACCCCAAGGGGAGGTAATCAAAGTATCTGCGTCGAGTTCGATAGAAGGGTCGCGGGTGGCGCAACTGCTGGTAAAACAGGGAGAGCAGGTGAAAACAGGGCAGCTAGTGGCAATATTAGACAGCCGCGATCGCTTGCAAGCCGGGTTAGAACAAGCCAAACAAGACGTGCGAGTCGCCGAAGCCAATTTAGCCAAAGTTCAAGCAGGGGCGAAAGCGGGAGAACTAGCCGCCCAACGCGCCGAAATAGCCCGCCTGCAAGCCCAGCTGGAGGGGGAAATCAATACCCAAAGAGCAGAAATTAGCCGTTGGCAAGAGCAATTAGAGGGAGAAAGGAAAGCGCAACAAGCCACAATTGCCCGCCTACAAGCGCAACAAACGGGAGACGCAGCGGGACAAAGAGCAGAAATAGCCCGCTGGCAAGCACAGTTAGAAGGGGAAAGGAAAACGCAACAAGCCACAATTGCCCGCCTGCAAGCCCAGTTATTAGGAGAAAAGAGAACGCAACAAGCAGCGATCGCCCGCCTCTCCGCACAGCAGCAAAATGCTCAAACCGAATTTCGCCGCTATGACATGCTATCCCAACAAGGAGCAATTGCGGCCTCTAGAATTGACACCAAGCGCTTGGAATTAGAAACGGCTTTTCAGCAGCTGAATGAAGCCAAAGCCAATTTAAGCCGCACCGAAGCCACGCTGACGCAACAAATTAACGAAGCGAAAGCGAATTTAATCAGAACCGAAGCCACGTTAATTCAGCAAATAAATGAAGCGCAAGCCAATCGTAGTAAAACAGCAGGTACGGTGGCGCAGCAAATAAATGAAGCCAGAGCGAACTTGAGTCGAACCGAAGCAACTTTAACCCAACAAATTAAGGAGGCACAAGCCAATCGTAACAAAACAATAGATACATTAAACGAGCAAATCAAACAAGCGCGAGCGACTTTAACCCAACTTGCCGAAGTGCGTCCTACCGACGTAAATGCAGCGCAAGCAGAGATTGACCGCGCCAAAGCAACAGTGAAGAAAGCGCAAGCGGATTTGGAGCAAGCCTTCGTGCGATCCCCGATTGACGGACAAGTGTTGAAAATTCACACAAAAGCGGGAGAATCTGTTAGCAGTACCAATGGAATAGCTGATATTGGACAAACTGGGCAAATGTATGCGATCGCAGAAGTTTACGAAAGCGATATAGCTAAAGTAAAACTCGGTCAAGCCGCCACAATTAACAGCGAAACAAATGCCTTTGAAGGCGAACTTAAAGGAACCGTCGCTGAAATTGGCTTGCAAATCGGTAAAAAAGACATTCTCAACACCGATCCCGCCGCCGACGTAGACGCCAGAGTTGTAGAAGTCAAAATCCAACTCGCTCCAGAATCTAGTAGCAAAGTTTCTGGTTTAACCTACTCAAAAGTGATCGCCAGAATCATCATTGGTCAGTAGGAGCGGGTTTCACCAACCATCTATACTTAAGGCGACAATTTATCTAAACCCGCGCCTCCGGTTGTTTCTGAATTATTGAACCGCAAAAGACGCTCCAGGACGCAGAGGAAGAGAAGAGAAGACAGAGAAATAATTGGGACCTAACACTCATTACTACGATGGCAAAAATACCTCTCGCTTGGCTCCAACTGACAAAAGAAAAAGTCCGCTTGCTCGTTGCTTTAGCGGGGATTGGCTTTGCGGATATTTTAATGTTTATGCAGTTAGGATTTCGCGATGCGCTGTTTGAAAGTGCGATTACTTTTCATAAAAATGTCCGGGGTGATATTTTTTTAATCAGCAGTCAATCCACCGCTTTGATTGCGATGAAAAGCTTCTCCCAGCGCCGATTATATCAAGCAAAGGCGTTTGAGGGCGTCGAATCGATTACACCCGTTTATCTCGGTTTCGGCATTTGGAAAAATCCCGAAAATCGCAAAACCAGACAATTAATGGTGATTGCATTTAATCCCGCCGCTCAATTCTTTAATCTCCCAGGAATTGCCGAAAATCTGGAGAAAGTCAAAATTCCGGATGTGGTTCTATTCGATTCGGCATCTAGAGAGGAATTCGGACCAGTTGAAAAGTTATTTAATTCCGGACAAACGGTAGAAACAGAAATAGATAGCCGTCGCGTCAGAGTTGGTGGATTGTTTAAGTTAGGAGCATCTTTCGGTGCAGATGGCAACGTCGTCACCAGCGATTTAAACTTTCTGCGGATCTTTTCTCGACGGGACAGAGGTTCGATTGATATTGGCGTGATTAATTTAAAACCCGATGTCAATAAAGCACAAATTATCACCAATATGAAGAATTATTATAAAAATGCATATCCCGATGTTTTAGTGCTATCCCACGAAGAATTTATCCAGTTTGAAAAGAAATATTGGGAAACCGGGACATCGATTGGATTTGTGTTCTTTTTAGGTACGACAATGGGATTTATTGTCGGGACGGTAATCGTGTATCAAATTCTTTATACCGATGTGGCGGATCACTTGGCTGAATATGCCACGCTCAAAGCAATGGGGTATAAGGATTTGTATTTACTGGGGGTGGTATTTCAAGAAGCGATTATTTTATCAATTTTAGGGTTTATACCGGGATATGGGGTGGCAACTGTTTTGTATACATTGACGCGAAATGCTACCAGTTTGCCGATGGTAATGACAATAGCTAGAGCGGTAACAGTGCTGGTTTTAACGGTAATTATGTGTACGATATCGGGTGCGATTGCGGTGCGGAAACTGCAAGCAGCCGATCCGGCAGATATTTTTTAAATGGCTAATTGCTAATGGCTAATTGCTAATTGGGAATTGGTAATTGCGGTCCCAGGCGGGGAATTGGTAATTGGTGAAGAATTAACAATCAAAGGGCAACAAAATGGAAGTGACGCTGACTGAAACACAGGCTATAAGTGGAAACCGCTGGGTTAGCGAACCAGTGATTGACATTAAAAATGTGAATCACTATTTTGGTAAAGGTTCGCTCAAGAAACAGGTATTATTTGATGTCAGTCTGGAAATATATCCGGGGGAAATTGTACTGATGACGGGGCCTTCTGGGTCGGGGAAAACCACCTTGCTGACGATGATTGGGGGTTTGCGATCGCCGATAGAAGGCAGTCTAAAAATTTTAGGTAAAGAATTAGTAGGAGCGAGTAAAAATAGGTTAGTAGAGGCGAGGCGCAATATTGGCTATATTTTCCAGGCGCACAACTTGCTCAAAAGTTTGACAGCCAGACAAAACGTGTTAATGTCGCTAGAGTTACACCCTGGGATTTCTAACAAAGAAGCGAATGCTAAAGCCAAAGCCATGCTAGAGGCAGTCGGGTTAGGTCAGCGTATCGATTATTACCCGGAGAATTTATCAGGGGGACAAAAACAAAGAGTGGCGATCGCGCGCGCCTTGGTCAGCCATCCTAAAATTGTTTTAGCCGACGAACCTACCGCCGCATTAGACAGCAAATCGGGTCGCGATGTCGTCGAATTAATGCAGCTTTTAGCCAAAGAACAAGGCTGTACCATATTAATGGTGACTCACGATAACCGGATTTTGGATATTGCCGACCGCATCGTGCATATGGAAGATGGTCGTTTGGCAAAAGATGCACCCCTGGGGGTGGTATCTCATTAGTTAAACTGCTCAAACTATTTTGCGGTTTTTTTAGCCGGATTGACTGGTGGGCGCGTTTGGTTTGGCTTGGCTTGGGGCGTCCTACCATTGGCGGGTAGGGGCATTTTAGGGTTAGACTGGGGCGCGGTTTTGGGTGCAGGAGGCTTGTGATCCCCACCAGGCGTCGGACGTTTGGCAGCAGCAGGCTTTTGACCGCCAGCAGGCGCTTGCTGTTTGGATGGCGCCGGAGTCGGTGGTAGCATATCTGCTGCGGGTGCGGACACTTGCCTTTTAGTGGCGAAGCTGACGTTTACCCCTTCATTCGATTGTTCTAGCACCAGCAAAGGTGTAGGCTTGGCTTTTTGATCCCATTGGATTTGCACAATCCGACCTTGAATCGTCGGTTGCCAATTATCATTTTCCTCAGAAGGACTCAAGTAAGTTTCAATGCAGTCGATAATTTGATTAATTGTCACCGAAGTCGCCTGGGTGGGTAACTTCATTAAGCGAATTTGAATCCGGAACAACACGGCCTTTTTAGACTTCGGGCTATCTGCCGTCTGATACTCTACATCAAATGTTTCATCGACTTGCCTGCCTGCGGTCGTGGCAATTCCAATGGCAGCTTGTTGCGCCTGAGTGGGACGCAACGCGATGGAAATTTTTTCTTTTACCTTGACCTTAATTTGATTGACAATCGCAAAGTGAAATACTTCCTCAGACATCCGCATCCGCAGATAGTCGAGGTTGAATTCTCGCGAGTGAACCAAATCGGGATTGGTTTCCATTTTCCGAATCGTTTCCAGAGCCAGTTTTAACTTTTTCTTGACATCTTCGCTTTTAAACTTTTCCATTCGCAGTTCTTTTGCCAGCTTTTTAACCTGGATAAAAGAATATACTCCTAAACCAACGGTCAATAAAGCCAATACCCCGGACGCTCCCATCCAGATTGCATTTGGCGGGAGATTATTAGTTTGATCCTTGGGGGGGGCAGATCCTAATTGCGGTTGTATGAGAATAATTGGTTTTGACATGGTCGGGCGGGTGATCTGAAAAAAATAGGTCTGTTTATAGAATGCCCATTAGGAAGGTGTTGTCATCATCAGTAAAGTCACCAAATACTAATGATTTTAGGGGTACTCAGTGTTTCCACTGAATACGGTAGTTGCACTCCTGAATGTCATTCCCGACAACTGAAGCTACTGGAAATTTATACCATTTTTCTAAATAATGTTACCTATTTTGCCTGGGCGATCGCCCATAGGTCAAGATCGCATGGGTGGCTAAATTATAACCGATAGCCTCAATGCCTATGACTCGCCTTGATGGGTGAAAGGCCCAATCACCAGGGAGACTGGGAAAGATCCTTGTCATAGAAAGCTAGGAATCGAGGCAGCGGGCAGGTTTTTTATCGCTGGCGATAATATGTAAATCGATATTTTTGAGCAGTCGCACTAGCTGTTGCGTTAAAGAGCCTCTTAGCAGCAACTTCCAGCGCGAGCGCGGGCTTTTCCCAACTACAATCTGAGTAATGCGGTATTCTGTTGCTACGTTAGCGATCGCGTTGGCGATATCATAGCTGGTGACGCGCAAAAATTCGCCGCTAAATTCCTGACACAGCTTTTCGCAATTGTGAATGTGCAAGCTTTCTTCCCTGGTGAGAAATCGCTCCGGGTTATCCACAAATAAAACATAAAGACGACCATTCATATAACTGGCAATTCTTGCCCCTCGCCGAATCAACTGGACTGAATTGGGATTAGTGGAGATACAGACTAAAACCCGTTCGAGGATGTTGCAATACTCCCCTTTAGAATTTGCACCGATCGCTTCTTGTTCGATTGCCTCCTCTTCAATATTGTCTGCGACTTCCCGCAAGGCTAACTCTCTAAGTGCAATCAAATTGCGACGCTGGAAAAAGTGTTGTAAAGCTTGGTCTATTTTATGGGGGGCGTAGATTTTTCCTTCGGTTAGACGTTCTTCTAAAGTTTCTGGTGTCACGTCCACGACAACAACTTCATCCGCTGCTTCTAAAACGCGATCCGGAATGCGTTCGCGTACTACAATTCCCGTAATTCTAGCGACGATATCGTTCAAACTTTCTAGATGCTGAATATTGACAGTTGAATAAACATCTATGCCTTTTGATAAAATATATTCCACATCTTGGTAACGCTTTTCTCGCTGAGAACCCGGTACGTTAGTATGCGCCAATTCATCAATTAAAGCGAATTGAGGCTGGCGCGCCACGACAGCATCGGTGTCCATTTCGGTTAGGGTGATGCCAGACACTGTTATTTGTTGGCGCGGCACTATTTCTAAACCAATTGCTTGTTCTGCGGTTTCTTCTCTGCCGTGGGTTTCCAACAATCCAATGACGACATCAATGCCTTCTTCTTTTAGTTGCTTGCCTTCTTGTAACATGCGGTAAGTTTTACCAACGCCGGGAGACATGCCGATAAATATTTTATGCTTGCCGCGACGCCTTTTGCGATCGCCACTCATTTCGCTGGAATAAAGCATAATTGCTAATTGCTAATTGCTAATTGGTTAGAGAAATTGGGTTTCTAGTTTCGGTATTCAGTATTCGCGATCGCTGAGTAATTCTTGAGGGATTAATTGCTTTTTAATCGCAATTACGGCTGCTCTGGTGCGGTCGTTAACGCCTAATTTGTGCAATATTGTATGCACGTGTACCCGCACCGTACCGGGGGCAATATAAAGCAGGTTGGCTATTTCTTGATTGGTTTTACCCGCTGCAATTAAGGCGAGGATTTCTTGTTCTCGCCTGGTGAGATGGTTAGTTTCATCTTCTAGATCGGAAGTAGTAGAATGATTGCTACAATTGGCTCTAATTTCTGCCGTTGCGGTTGAGTCCCACCAAGAAGCACCCGCCGCCACCGAACGAATGGCTAAAATGAGCGTTTCCGATGGGACGCCTTTTTGAGAATAACCTTGGACTCCGGCTTCAATTAACCTGACAATCAGAGATTTTTGCGTGCGGGAAGTCAGGACTAAAATCGGTAGGTTGGGTTGTGCTTGTTTGAGTTGACGACAAGCTTCGATGCCGCCAATTCCTGGCAAACCGATGTCAAGAACTACGAGATTTAAAGGATACTGTTTTGCCAATTCTACAGCAGTTTCGCCATCTTCGGCTTCGGCAACAATTTCCATTCCTGGTTCTCGTTCGAGTCTGGTTTTTAAACCCAAACGGAATAGTTCGTCATCTTCCACAAGGAGGATTTTAATTGAGGCAGCGGGCATTTTATTTAGATGAATGCGGCTGGATGGGAAAAGCAGGTAATCGGAAACAAAAGATTGCTCCATTGGGAGAACGACTCTCCGCCCAAATTGTACCGCCATGTGCTGCGATAATTTGACGAGTTAGATACAAACCCAAACCCGATCCAATGGCTGCGCGATCGCTTTCTCCTTGATAAAATCTCTCAAACAGGTGGGGTAGTTGATCCGCTGTTATCCCCGCACCCGTATCGATAATTTTGGCAACTTGATAAGCAACTCCAGGCTCCAGCACAATTTCCACTTTACCGCCCCGTGGGGTATGGTTAATGGCATTGGTTAGCAGATTGGCAAATACTCGCCCTAGTTGAAATCCATCTCCATTTACCCATAAATACTTGCGAAACTCCGAATCGCCGTAGTTAAATGAGAGGTGAACGCGACGGCTTTTAGCGAGGTCAAATAGCGTTGCTGCGACTTCCTCTGCTATCGTGACTAAATCTACCGGAGCGAGTTGGAGTTGCAATCCTTCCGTATCGTTGCGGTAAACATCTAATAAAGTTTCTACCAGTTGCAGACTTGTTTGGTGACTGCGGATAATCGTTGCCAAAACTTTTCGCTGTGCCGGGAGAATTGCACCAAAGTGTTCTTGCTCGAACGCTTTGAGAGTTTCTATTGCACCTAATAGGGGTGTTTTCAAATCGTGGGTGAGGGTAGAAGCAAAATCTTCTCGCAGACGGGATAATTTTTCCCCAGCTTCTAGTTTGGCTTGCTGTTGAGCGATCGCTTCTTGATAGCGACGATTGCGATCGCTTAAAAATCCCGTTACTGCCAATGCTAACACCGCGATTAGCCTGGATGCGATCGTTGGTGCTTCCAGACCATTTCCGCCCGAACCCCACAGCGCTACCATGGTTAAAACCACCGCTACGAGGGTAAATTGTACCGTTGCTGACCGATTCAACCCCGAGGAAGCGAGTAAAATTGGCCCGATGTAAAGATAGCCGAATACGTAGCTGGGGGGCGTGGAGAATTCTAAGATAGCGATCGCCACAAACAGTCCCACGATCGTCCAGAATACACGCCACTGCGGATCTTTTAGCTTCCGAGTCCACCTGCGAGGTAAAGCTTTAGGCAATAACTGAAGCGACATCTGGGAATTTACCAGAGTAGTTAGGGTTTCTATTATATCTATTTTTGCCCGTTTAATTCAAAATATATTCACTGGTATATTTGGCAACTAAACACTTTCTAAACGCTCTAAACGCTTTTGTTACTTAAGAGGTATATCACGTTATATAAAAGCTTGCTAAACTGCGATTTATACCTGTAATCTTCCCAAAAATGCGTCAATATTAGTTTGTATGAACAAAACCAAACTACGGCTGTAAGATACAGATTTATTGAACCGCTCCAGGCGCAGAGAACGCAGAGGTAAGAGTGAAGAAGATTTTTTAGGAAAGATCGCTTAGAAATAGATGAGTTTTGGAGTTGTTGTAATCTATGTTAGAAGGATGGATTCAAATAGCAATAACTTTGCTGATTGTTGTGGCAATAACGCCTGTGTTTGGCGGGTATATGGCGCGGGTGTATTTAGGTGAAAAAACCTTGATTGACCCGATTGCCAATTTTTTAGAACGGGCAATATTTAGATTAAGCGGGATTGCTAGAAAAGAAGATATGACGGGTTGGCAGTACGCCAGAGCCGTTATTTACAGCAATTTAGTCATGGCAGGGTTTATTTTCCTGATTTTTAGCTTGCAGGGAGTACTGCCATTTAACCCAACAAGGTTAAGTTCCCCGACTTGGGATACAAATTTACATGCGGCGATTTCGTTCGTTACTAATACGAATCAGCAGCATTATTCTGGGGAAACTACCTACAGTTATTTGAGCCAGTTTGCTGCATTAGGATTCATGATGTTTACATCAGCGGCAACGGGATTGGCGGTGGGAATCGCATTTATTCGCGGATTGACGGGTAGACCGTTGGGGAACTTTTATGTGGATTTAATCAAATCGATTACGCGAATTTTACTGCCGATTAGTATAGTTGGCGCGATTGTTTTAATCGCCTTGGGAGTGCCGGAAACATTAGCGGGGCCGGTGGTAGTGCCGACATTGGAAAATGGGGGGGTACAGCAGGCGATCGCGCGCGGTCCCGTTGCCCATTTTGAAATCATCAAAGAATTAGGAGAAAACGGCGGCGGCTTTTTCGCGATTAACTCCGCCCACCCCTTTGAAAACCCCAACGCCGCGACCAATTTAATCGAAATTGTCAGCATGATTGCGATTCCCTCATCGTTGATTTACACCTTCGGCATCATAGCCAACAACCGCAAACAAGCCTGGTTAATTTACGGCATGGTGATGGCAATTTTTATCCTATTTATTATCATCGCCGCCACAGGCGAATACCAAGGAAACCCAGCCATCAACACCCTACTAGGAACGACCGCACCCAACTTAGAAGGAAAAGAAGTCAGATTTGGCTGGGCAGAATCCGCCTTATATGCCGTAACTACCACAGGCACAATGACCGGCGCAGTTAACAGTATGCACGATTCCTTCATGCCCCCAGGCGGCTTCGTCACCCTCGCCAACATGTTCTTACAAATAGTTTGGGGCGGACAAGGAACCGGAACCGCTTATCTTTTTGCCTACCTAATATTGGCAGTCTTCATCACCGGATTAATGGTAGGTAGAACCCCAGAATTCTTAGGACGAAAAATCGAAAAAAGAGAAGTAGTCCTCGCCAGCTTCTTAATCCTGCTAGTTCATCCCATCGCCATATTAATTCCTGGAGCGATCGCCATGACCTTCCCCACCGATTTCAACGGCATCACCAACCCCGGGTATCACGGACTCGCCCAAGTCATTTACGAATACGCCTCTGCCGCAGCCAACAACGGTTCGGGCTTTGAAGGACTAGCAGACAGCCAACCCGCACCAGGTGCCTTGTGGTGGAACCTCAGTACCAGCTTCAGCCTACTAGCCGGACGCTACATCCCCGTCACTTCTCTGTTATTACTAGCAGATAGCATGTCCCGCAAACAACCAGTCCCCATGACAGTCGGCACATTGCGAACCGACACCAAACTCTTCATCGGCGTCACCGCAGGCATCATATTAATCCTCGGTGCCCTCACCTTCTTCCCCATCCTCGCACTAGGACCAATAGCCGAAGCCTTCCAAATTGCTAATGGCTAATGGCTAATGGTTAATGGCTAATGGCTAATGGTTAATGGTTAATGGCTAATGGCTAATGGTTAATGGCTAATGGCTAATGGCTAATGGCTAATGGCTAATGGCTAATGGCTAATGGCTAATGGCTAATGGCTAATGGCTAATGGTTAATGGCTAATGGCTAATGGCTAATGGCTAATGTCAGGGAAAATGCTATATTACGAGCTTCTAGCAATCAGCAATCAGCAATTAGCAATTAGCAATTAGCAATTAGCAATTAGCAATCAGCAATCAGCAATCAGCAATTAGCAATTAGCCATTAGCAATCAGCAATCAGCAATCAGCAATTAGCAATTAGCAATTAGCAATTAGCAATTAGCAATTAGCTAATGACCGATGGAATTAAGGTAGGCGTTGAGTTTAGGGGATAGTTCATCAACGATTAGGGTAATCCGCTTGCTCTGTTCTTGGGTTAATAGATTTCTTCTGTAGGCACGTCTTAACCAGTTGATGGTTTCGTATAAAGAACCCCTTGCTATTTTGATGAAACGACGATTGTCTTGGAAGTTATATCGACCTTCTCCTTCTGCAATATTGGCACAGACACTATCGGCAGCCCTAACAATTTGCTTCCCAATAGTCTCTTTGGTGAAATAGTCCCATTCCTTAACAACGTGCCAAATCTCATCAGCTAGTTTTTCAGACAGTTTGTAAACGTCCAGTTTCTCAAAGCTAGGTTTTCCCATAAGTCTCCCACTTCTTCCTATCACCTAGTCTTCCCCCAGCCAGCCTCACCTTAACCATCAGCCAAGAGCAATTAGCAATGAGCAATGAGCAATTAGCAATGAGCAATTAGCAATTAGCAATTAGCAATCTATGTCCAAACCCATCAAAATACCCAGCGGTCGTCGCGACACCCGCAAACACACACCCAAAGCCAACATGGCAGGACTCTACCAAAGAGCCATCCGGGACGCCTTCCGCAAACTCGACCCCCGCATCGCCGTCAGAAACCCAGTCATGTTCATCGTCTGGGTAGGAACAATCATCACCGCCTTAGTCACCATCGACCCCAACTTATTCGGCACCGTACAAGGCGAAAACCAACGACTCCTCAACGGACTAATCACCCTCATCCTCTTCTTTACCGTCCTATTCGCCAACTTTGCCGAAGCCGTCGCCGAAGGACGAGGGAAAGCGCAAGCTGACACCCTGCGGTCAACTCGTTCCGATACCCTCGCGCGTAAAATGCTCCCCGATGGCTCAATTCAACAAGTCAGTTCCACCACCCTGCGTCGCGGCGATCAAGTCAAAGTCATCGCAGGCGATATGATTCCCGCCGATGGGGAAGTAATTTCCGGAGTCGCCTCCGTCGATGAATCTGCCATTACCGGGGAATCTGCCCCCGTTTTGAAGCAACCCGGAACCGATATCGCCAGTTCCGTCACCGGGGGTACTCGGATTGTATCCGACGAGTTGGTAATTAAAATTACCGCCGATCCAGGTCAAGGCTTCATTGACCGCATGATATCCCTCGTAGAAGGGGCAGCGCGCAGCAAAACTCCCAACGAAATCGCCCTCACCGTCTTGCTGGCAGTTTTGACCCAAGTCTTTTTAATCGTCGTCGCCACTACGCCGCCCCTAGCAAATTACGTCAATACACCAACAACGATCGCTATCCTCATATCCCTCCTCGTCGCCCTCATTCCCACCACCATCGGCGGTTTGCTCAGCGCCATCGGCATCGCCGGGATGGACAGAGTGGCGCAATTCAACGTCATTGCCACCTCCGGGCGCGCGGTGGAAGCTTGCGGCGATATCAATACCCTGGTTTTGGATAAAACCGGCACGATTACTTTGGGCAATCGCTTAGCAGATGAATTCATTCCTGTCAAGGGTCATACGGTAGAAGAAGTCGCGAAAGTAGCCTTAGCTGCCAGCGTGTTTGACGAAACGCCGGAAGGACGGTCTATCGTGGCATTAGCCGAGCGGCTGCGCGCCAGCGTCGATTTTGACCGCAACCGCGCCGAAGGGGTGGAATTTTCGGCTAAAACCCGCATGAGCGGCACAAATTTACCCGATGGTAGGGAAGTGCGGAAAGGCGCGGTGGATGCGATTAAGGGCTTTGTGCGTTCCCGCAGCGGTCAAGTCCCCAAGGACCTCGATGCCGCCTACGAACGAGTTTCTAAGTTAGGAGGCACACCTTTAGCCGTTTGTCAAGATAGGGAAATCTACGGCGTCATTTACCTAAAAGATATCGTCAAACCCGGTTTGCGCGAGCGGTTCGACCAACTGCGCCGCATGGGGGTCAAAACCATTATGCTGACGGGAGACAACCGCATCACCGCTTCGGTGATAGCCAAAGAAGCAGGGGTGGACGACTTCATCGCCGAAGCGACGCCGGAAGACAAAATAGAAGTCATTCGTAGCGAACAATCTCAGGGGAAGCTAGTCGCCATGACGGGGGACGGGACAAACGACGCCCCAGCGCTAGCGCAAGCGAATGTGGGACTGGCGATGAACTCGGGGACGCAAGCAGCGAAAGAAGCGGCGAATATGGTGGACTTGGATTCCGACCCGACTAAATTAATCGATTTGGTGACAATTGGCAAGCAATTGTTAATTACGCGGGGTGCTTTAACTACTTTTTCCATCGCCAACGATATCGCCAAATATTTCGCGATTATCCCAACAATTTTCTCCGCTGCTGGGATTGGTGCGCTGAATATTATGGGATTAAAAAGTCCGCAATCTGCGATTCTTTCGGCTTTGATTTACAACGCTTTGATTATTCCGGCGCTGATTCCCTTAGCACTGACAGGGGTGAAATTCCGTCCCCTGACTGCGGATCAATTGCTGCGAAGAAACATTTTACTCTATGGCGTCGGCGGTGTAATCGTTCCGTTTATTGCCATCAAATTGATTGATGTTGTCATTCCTTGGTAATGCCCTACTACCCAATTAGCAATTAGCAATTAGCAATTAGCAATTATGAGCCAAATTCACATGCAATCGCATCTCACATCAAATCCGCTTTTATCAACCCTAAAATCCCTCACCCTGAAGGGTGGGGCTACACAAACAAAGACCGCCTGCGCGGTCTTTAAGAATAAAGAAGGTAATCAATCCGGATTTGGGATTGTACCTGAAACAATTTCTGACATTTGGGGCGAATGGCGGCGTCAAAAGCTACCCTTGTATTTATTCCTGTTACTGTGTTTTAACCTCGTCGTTGCACCTGCGGTTTTTGCAGCGGGAGGGGAGACACTTTCGCGCACCCAGTCATATGCGCTGGGACTTTTGGGAATTGTGACAGTGGCGCTTTCGATTTATTTATTCGTCGTCATGTTTCAACCAGAGCGATTTTAAACTGCTAATGGCTAATGGCTAATGGCTAATGGCTAATGGCTAATAGCTAATAGCTAAGAATAAAGTTATTATCTCTCCTGACCAATCAGCAATTAGCAATTAGCAATTAACAAGCAATTAGCAATTAGCAATTAGCAATTAGCAATTACCAATTACCAATCAACTATGATTTTTATTCGCGAGTTAGTCAAAGCAATTCGAGTTACCCTGGTTCTATGGGTATTGGTGGCGATTATTTATCCCTTGACAATGGTCGCGATTGGACAGTTAATTTTTCCCTACCAAGCCAATGGAAGTTTGATTAAAAACGCCCAGGGACAAGTTGTAGGTTCGGCTTTAATCGGTCAACCTTTTACCTCCGATCGCTATTTTAACAGCCGTCCCAGCACGACCAACTACAGTACAGCAAATCCGAAAAATGATGCAGCGGGAGTGCTGAGAACGGGGGTTTCGGGTACGAGTAATTTAGCACCGAGTAACCCAGCATTGTTAGAGAGAATTAAAGGTCAAGATTTAACCAGATTGCAAAAAGCAGGGATTCAACCGACGGCAGATTTAGTTTATACATCTGGATCTAGCCTCGATCCTCATATTACAAAAGAAGCAGCGATCGCGCAGATAACCAGAGTGGCGCAAGCAAGAGGTTTAGAACCAAATCAACTGGAAAGATTAATCAGGCAAAATACCGATGGCAGATTTTTGGGTATTTTTGGCGAACCTGGAGTGAACGTTCTGAAATTAAATTTGGCTTTGGATGCGTTAAATCCTACAAACTAGAAAATTAGTTAATGGTAGGAACTGGAATAGACTGTTTTATTTGCTGAGTCGATCCAGTTCCTCGCGTAAGACTCGCCGCAGAGTTTCTTCCAATGGTTCGCGACGCTGTTGCATATATTGGCGCAGAGCATCATTAATTAATGTTTGATAATTACCACCCCCTGCTAGGTGTATTTGTTCGCGAAACCATGCCAACACATCATCATCGAGTCGGATGGTGATGCGAGTTTTCCCCGGTGGATTTGGTTCGATTGCTCCCCGTTTACCTTGACTAAAATCATATTCTGCTTCCATTGACTATCCCTCTTCATACTGATTTCGCTCACGACGTGTAGCTTGGCGAGCAGAAATTAATCGAATCTCATTACCACGCCATGTGTAGACAACAACCAGAACGCGATCAAAAGCATCCATCCCGATCGTGACAAACCGCTCCTCATCAAAACGTTCATCTGGGATAGTAATTGCCAAATCATCTGAAAAAACAGACACCGCATCTGCAAAATCAATGCCATGTTTGCGAAGATTTGACGCTGCCTTGTCGCTATCCTACTGATACGCCATGTATTTATTGTATGTACATTTGTACATTGTACCTCTCCAACAAAGAATCTCCCCACAGGCGAGACGCCTACCCCACAAGAATTATTGGAGAGGTCTATTGCATATTTCTCTCATTCCATCCCAATCCCAGATTAGATACGGGACAATCCTTGTGTCAGGAAAGGGGGATTAATGACAAATACTAACTTTGAACCACAGATATTACGCGATCGCTATCAGATTCAACGTCAGTTGGGACGCAATGCTGGAAGGCGTACCTTACTAGCTCAAGATTTACATACCCAGCAACTGGTTGTACTGAAAATTCTGATGTTTAACAGCGACTTCCGTTGGGACGATCTCAAACTGTTTGAACGAGAAGCCGAAACCCTCAAATCTCTATCTCATGCCGCAATTCCCCGCTATCAAGATTACTTTGAATTAAACTTGCCCAATTGCCGAGGGTTTGTACTCGTGCAAACTTATATTGATGCCACCTCGCTGCAAGATTGGATTAAACGGGGGCGAACATTTAGCGAATCAGAGGTGAAACAAATCGCTAAAGAGTTACTGAATGTATTGATGTACTTGCACGATCGCAATCCGCCGCTGATTCATCGCGATATCAAGCCCAGCAATATTTTATTAACAAGCGATCGCACTGCCCATCAAGTGGGAAACTTATACTTAATTGATTTTGGTTCTGTTCAAACCAATGTAAGGAAAACAGGTACGATAACGATTGTCGGAACTTATGGTTACATGCCACCCGAACAATTCAGCGGACGTGCCTTTCCAGCTTCCGATCTTTATAGTTTGGGAGCAACGTTAATTTACTTGGTGACGGGGACACATCCCGCCGATTTGTTGCAAGAAGATATGCAAATTCAGTTTGAACCTTTGACGCATCTTTCTGCCAGCTTTGTCCAATGGCTCAAGCAAATAACACATCCAAATCGCTTGCAGCGGTTTACTTCTGCTCAACTTGCTCTGCAAGCGCTGGAGCATCCTAATTTTCAACCCCAACTTGTTGAATCGACTACATCAACTCCTCTAACCCTGCAAAAACCCGATGGTAGCAAAATTGCTCTTCGCAAGGATACAGAAACTCTTGAGATATATTTACCTCGATATTTACCTGGACGTAATGAGTGGGAATCAATAGGTTGTTTATTTCTCCTTTTTTTGTTCACGTTGGCTTTCTTTTTATCGGGTCACTCGTCATTCTTGTTGATCAACTTGTGTCTCTTTTTGTGGGGGACTAGCTGGCTGTGGGAATATTTTTTTGTATGGAACGTAAACCAGTATATCCACATTGATCGAACGTCTATGAGTGCAACTCTCATCAGGTTTGGAAACGAGCGACGGGTTTTTCAGGCAAGTCGCAAAAGCCTGTACAAATTGACCTATGTGAAGCGCCTTTATCGTCGAGATTCTGAAAGTGGAATTGTAGAAGTACCGCCAGAGTTAAAGATTTGGGCAAAACAGGGTACTGAAACTAGCTCTTACACCATTGGTAAATCTCGGAGTGCGGACAGTAAAATTGCGTTTTTTGGCTATCTGACAACGCCAGAAATCGATTGGTTGGCACAAGAATTAAGTGATTGGTTAAAGTTACCAATTACAAGAGAATAGGCTGACATCTTGCACCAGTCTTTTTGTAGGTTGGGTTTCGTACCTCAACCCAACCTACGCGATCTTCGCAGACTCAGATCTTGCACCTGCCTAATCACCCGCCAGGGAATCAATTCCAAAGGCTTTCAGCGAAAGTCCTCTCAAGAGGACTAAATGCTTGCTATATATAGATTCAGTCCATTTCAATGGAATGCGCGCTACTCGCTATGGGAATTGATTCCACGGCGGGTGAATGGACTGGTGCAAGATGTGAACAGACTAATTTACGGAAGAAACTGGCGATCGCGTAGCTAGCCGCAAGGCAATATCGCTTCCGATGCAGCTAAAACTATCGCCAGCATTGCTACAAAGTTGTTACCAACGTTTGGCTTGGCTACCGATTAGGTGATGCGATTGAGCGGGATGCGCTTGGTGAACTACCACACACTGACCTACGGTACAGTATGGGCTTCCCAATTCATCGGGAATCGCCGCCAGAACTCCATAATTCCTTTGGTCTTACATTCCCTCCAAGGGCAGGAGTCCTGGTTCCCAAGACCCATAGCTTTTTCTTGCAACGGCTCGGCTGAGCGTTCGACTGAGCGCTCACGCCGAAGTCTTCGCCGAACGCCCTGTACCTATGAAGCTCTGGTTTTCGCTTACGGCAGTGAGGGTCAAGATCGTTCAATCATACCATAAGAGTTGGTTCGTTTCGTTGCATCGTAGCAATTTTTCAGCAATTTACCAATAGATATGTGGTGAAAATTAGGATTTTTATATTTTTGGTAATTCACCTTTTTTCTCGATGAATCCGCACAGGTAAATTTGCTACTTAGCGCATGGGTGAAATGGCAAAAAGGCGAAAATATGAAAATTTATATTTCTGAAATTACGCCAAGGCGAAAATCTAAATAAAAACCTCGCGCTCGCTCACAGCCCATAATAAAATATCATTCAAATTCCTCTGGATTAATCCCAATGGCTCTTAACTGCAAGAGCCAAAAGCTCAGCGCGAAGACGTTCCTGTTCAGCACGTTGACGTTCTTGTTCGGCGCGAAGACGTTCTTGTTCGGCGCGAAGACGTTCCCCGGCTGCTATTTCTTCTATACTGGGAAATCTATGATACTGTTGGTAAATTGATCGCAGCTTCTGTTCCTAATCTTCCAGTCCATTTCAATGGACTTTCGCTATTAGCCCTGCACTTGACTCCCCGGCGGGTTTGGACAAGGGGATTGATTCGCCAACAGCATCATTGATTAAGAGGTGGGTAAGCGGTTAGGAGCAAGATCTGAGTTGATAAACTTGCCCAGTTTCTCAATCAGGCGTCAAGAGCGTTCGAATCAGACGACTCTTGTGGCAACGGCATCACCAATATTTTATCAACGCGATTGCCATCCATATCCATCACTTCAAAGCGAAAGCCTCCCAATTCAAAATGGTCGCTGGCGATGGGGATGCGCCCCAGATGAGTCATGACGAAGCCACCCATTGTGTGATAGTTGCCTTTTTGCCGTCCGGGTAAATCTTCCATATTGAACAATTTAAAGAAATCATCGACGGACAACATCCCATCTAATAACCAGGAACCATCTTCCCGCTGTACTGCTTGGGGTTCTTCGGGTTGGTAGACCGAGGGAATATCGCCCACGAGTTCGATTAAGATATCGTTAAGCGTAACCAATCCCTGGATGACGCCGTATTCGTCTACCACTAGCACGATGTGAGTGCCAGATTGCTTGAACATCTCCAGCACTTTTAACCCACGGGTGCTTTCTGGCACGTATAGCGGTCGATGCAGGGAGAGGGTTAGATCTAAGGGTTCCCCGGCGAGACTGCGGGAGAGTAAATCGGTTACTTCCAGGACGCCCAAAACGCTGTCCAGTTCGCCTTGGCAGACTAACACGCGGGAATGGTCGCTGTCGATCAGTTTTTTGCGATTCACCTCGATCGAGTCATCTAGGTCAAGCCAGACAATTTCTGGTCGGGGTGTCATTAAGGCACTGACGGGGCGATCGTTGAGGTCGAATACCCGTTCTACGATGTCTTGTTCGGCGGCTTCAAACGTACCTTCCTCGGTTCCTTGCTCGATTAAAACGCGGATTTCTTCTTCGGTGACTTCGGGATCTCCAGAGGGTTTCATTCCCAACAGGCGCACCACCACATCGGTAGAAGCGCTGAGTAGATGTACTACGGGGGCGGCAATTTTAGCTAGCATCCGCATGGGGATGGCAACGGCGGCGGCGATTGGTTCTGGGTTGTTGAGTGCCAAACGCTTTGGTACCAGTTCGCCGATAATTAGCGTTAGGTAGGTGATGATCAAAACCGCGATAATTGAAGCGATCGCATTGCTATACGGTTTGATTCCCGGTATAAGCTCCAACACCACTCTCAGTCTTTTGGCGATCGTTTCTTCGCCGAAAGCACCTGAGACGATCGCCAACAGGGTGATCCCCACCTGCACGATCGCCAGAAACTGATTGGGGGAATTCGACAGATCCAAAGCAACCCGCGCCTTGGCATCCCCCCGTTCAGCCATTTGTTGCAGCCTCACCTTCCGCGACGAAACAATCGCCAGTTCTGACATCACAAACCCAGCGTTGGCGAGGATCAGTAGGAAAACAATCAGAAGATCGTTGTTTGAAGACATTACTGCAATTCGGCTGCTAGCCTTGGCGAATGTTCAAGGACGGAGAGACGCGGGGAAGCGGGGACGCGGGGACAACGGAAAGACGCGGATTGAAACCCCGTCTGAACTTGAGCGAATGAATCAGAAGATTCAAGAATGGCCTCAAACCATTGGAACTGACGTTCCGGACGGGGGTCTGGAGACACTTGTTTCGCTGGGCGTCTCCGTGTCTCCCCGTCCCCGCGTCTTCTTCGCTGACGCGAAAATAGTACAAGGATAGGGGTATCTGGTATTGAAATTAGCATCTTGTCCGATCGATAAATCTGCCTGGAGAGCGGTTCGAGTCTGATTCGCCCTCTAAAATTATTAAAGTAGGAGCGCAGTCTCGCGCTGTTTTGTCAAAATATAGAGCGGGTCTAGCCACGATACCTACCTAACTTATGGCAGAAAAACCCGCACAGAAGCAATTTCTCCAACACATGGTTTTCTCTTCTATTATTCGCAGCCTAAAGCGATCGCCGCTCACATCAGAACTCCTCTCTAAACTCAATCGCACCAAACACTTGCGGCTATCTGGCGTTGGACGCTTGCCTAAAGGATTGGTTGCTTCTACTTTGGCACAAACTGAGGAGCGAAATCTGTTCGTCGTCACCCCAACTCTGGAAGAAGCCGGACGCTGGGGGGCTCAGTTAGAGGCGATGGGTTGGGATACGGTACATTTTTACCCCACTTCGGAAGCTTCGCCCTACGAGCCTTTTGACCCGGAATCAGAAATGACTTGGGGTCAGATGCAGGTGTTAGCCGATTTGGTTATGGGTAATCGGTCATCGGTAATTGGTAATGGATTACCCAAAATCGCCATCGTGGCGACGGAGCGCAGTCTTCAACCCCATCTCCCACCAAAAGATGCTTTTGAACCCTATTGTGTGGCTCTGCACCGGGGTCAAAGTTGGAATTTGGACGTTTTTAGCACGCGCTTGGCTCAAATGGGTTACGAGCGAGTACCGTTGGTGGAAACTGAAGGTCAATGGAGTCGGCGGGGGGATATTGTTGATGTTTTTCCGGTGTCGGCGGAAGTGCCGGTAAGGTTGGAGTGGTTTGGGGATGAGTTGGAGCAAATTCGGGAGTTTGACCCCGCGACGCAGCGATCGCTCGATCAAATTGACCGTTTGGTTCTGACTCCGACTGATTTTGCTCCTATTATCCGAGAGGGGTTGAAGGAAATGAACCGCGTTAGCGAAGCGATTCGCGCTAGCGAATTAGGCGCGAAGGGCGCGAAGGAAGAGGAGGAAGAGAAGGAGGGTGTTCGGCGGTTACTTGGGTTGGCTTTTGAGGAACCGGCGTCTTTGTTGGATTATTTGCCGGATAATACTTTGGTCGCGATTGATGAATTGGAGCAATGTCGCGCCCATTGTTCGGTTTGGGTTGAACATGCCCAGGAAAAGTGGGAAGAGTTAAATCTGCAATCTGAAATCTCCAATCTGAAATTCCCCAAGATTCATCGATCTTTTGATGGATCTTTGGCTGCGGTGGAAGGGTTTAATTGGGTTGAGTTGTCGGAGTTGGCTGAGGAGAATAATGGGTTAAATTTGGCTAGTCGTCCGGTTCCGGCGACGCCGCATCAGTTTGCGAAGATGGCGGAGGTGTTGCGAGGGGAGCGCGATCGCAATTTTTCTATTTGGATTGTATCGGCGCAGCCTTCGCGGTCGGTGTCGCTGTTGCAAGAACATGATTGTCCGGCTCAGTTTGTGCCAAATCCTAATGATTTTCCGGCGATTGATAAGTTGCAGGTTCAGCACGTACCAATTGCGCTGAAGTATTCGGGGATGGCGGAATTGGAAGGGTTTATTCTGCCTACTTTTCGGTTTGTGGTAGTGACTGACCGAGAGTTTTTTGGTCAGCATTCTTTGGCTACGCCTAGTTATGTCCGCAAGCGCAGGCGTGCAGCATCGAAGCAGGTCGATCCTAATAAGTTGCGTCCGGGTGATTTTGTGGTTCATAGAAACCACGGGATTGGTAAGTTTTTGAAGTTGGATAGGTTGGAAAATCGCGAATATTTGGTGATTCAATATTCGGATGGTTTGTTGCGGGTGGCGGCGGATCAGGTGGGTTCTCTTTCTCGTTTTCGCAGTACGGCTGATAAACCTCCGGAACTGAATTCGATGTCTGGGAAGGCATGGGAAAAAACTAAGAATAAAGTCCGCAAGGCGATTAAGAAGTTGGCGGTGGATTTGCTGCAACTTTATGCTCAAAGAGCTAAGCAGGAAGGGTTTGCTTTTCCAGGGGATAGTCCTTGGCAAGTTGAGTTGGAAGAGTCTTTTCCCTATCAAGCTACGCCGGATCAGTTAAAGGCTACCCAAGATGTGAAGCGGGATATGGAGTCGCTTCGTCCGATGGATCGGTTGGTTTGCGGGGATGTGGGTTTTGGTAAAACTGAGGTGGCGATTCGGGCGATTTTTAAGGCGGTTACTGCTGGGAAACAAGTCGCTTTTCTCGCACCGACGACGATTTTGACTCAGCAGCATTACCACACGCTTAAGGAACGGTTTGCGCCTTATCCTATTAATGTTGGTTTGTTGAATCGTTTCCGCACTGCGGAAGAACGTAAGGATATTCAACGTCGTCTTGCAACTGGGGAATTAGATGTAGTTGTCGGGACGCAAGCGTTGTTAGGCAAAGGGATTGTCTACCGCGATTTGGGAATGTTGGTTGTAGATGAAGAACAGCGGTTTGGAGTGAATCAAAAGGAGAAAATTAAAAGTCTGAAAACGCAAGTTGATGTGCTTACTTTGACGGCAACTCCTATTCCCCGCACGCTTTATATGTCGCTTTCGGGCATACGAGAAATGAGTTTGATTACGACTCCGCCTCCTTCTCGGCGTCCGATTAAAACTCATTTAAGTCCTTACGATCCGGAGGCGGTTCGCACGGCAATTCGTCAAGAATTAGACCGGGGTGGACAAATTTTCTACGTGGTTCCCCGCATTGAGGGAATTGAAGAAACATCTGCTAAACTGCGGGAGATGATACCGGGATCCCGGTTAGCGATCGCTCACGGTCAAATGGATGAGGCAGAATTGGAAGCGACGATGTTGGCTTTCAATGCTGGGGAGGCGGATATTCTGGTTTGTACGACAATCATCGAATCGGGTTTGGATATTCCTCGCGTTAATACTATCCTGATTGAAGATGCCCAACGTTTTGGTTTGGCGCAGTTATATCAGTTGCGGGGAAGGGTTGGACGTGCGGGTATTCAAGCTCACGCCTGGTTGTTTTATCCTAAACAAAGTCAGCTGAGCGAAGCGGCGCGGGCGAGGTTAAGAGCTATCCAAGAGTTTACTCAATTGGGTTCTGGCTATCAACTGGCAACGCGGGATATGGAAATTCGCGGCGTCGGAAACCTTCTAGGTGCGGAACAATCGGGACAAATGGATGCGATTGGGTTTGACCTTTATACTGAAATGCTGCAAGAAGCGATTCAGGAAATACGAGGTCAAGAAATACCCAAGGTTGACGATACTCAGATTGATTTGAAGCTGACGGCGTTTATCCCTGCGGATTATATCGCCGATATGGATCAGAAGATGAGCGCTTATCGCGCGGTTGCGGCTGCTAATTCTAGTGAAGAATTAAAGCAGATTGCGGCAGAGTTACGCGATCGCTATGGCGATATCCCCAAAGCGGCAACTCAACTCCTGCGCGTGGTAGAACTAAAGCAGATTGCTAAAAAACTCGGCTTTTCCCGCATTAAACCTGAAAACAAGCAGCACGTTGTCCTAGAAACGCCTATGGAACAACCCGCTTGGAATTTGCTGGCTCTTAATTTACCCGATCACTTGCGATCGCGTTTCGTCTATACTCCCGGTAAAGTCACGGTTCGCGGTTTGGGCGTCCTCGCCGCCGACCAGCAGTTAGAAAACTTAATCGATTGGTTGGCTAAAATGCAAGGGGCGATTCCAGAAGTTGCGATAGCTGCTATCTGATAATTGCTAATTGCTAATTGCTAATTGCTAATTGCTAATTGTGAGAAGAGCGTAATATAATTTTTCCTGATTGAGCCATTAGCCATTAGCCATTAGCGATTAACCATTACCCATTACCCATTACCCATTCCCCATGAATACCGAACAAAAGACAACTACCACTTTATCCACCAGCGCAGACGACCGCCTGCGCTTCCTGCAACAAATACCAATTTTTCAAGAAATAGAAAATCGCAATTTTCTACCCCAACTCGCCGCCCATTTAGAAGAAGAGATATTTCCAGCCAATCACACTATCTTTAACAAAGGCGAGTCTGGCAATTTACTTTATATACTGCTTTATGGGCGCGTTCAAGTTCACATCGACACTTTTCCTCTAGTCCAGTTAGAAAAGGGCGCTTATTTCGGCGAAATGGCTTTGTTTGATTCCAACGTTCGCTCCGCTTCGGTCACGACTTTGTCAGAGTGTAAGTGCCTCACCTTAACTCGACAACAAATCCATCAAGCGATTAAAGAAAATCCCGCGATCGCTATCAACATGATTCGCGTCCTCGTCTCGCGGGTTCGCAAGCTAAATCGTCTTTTTGGTGCTTCTGAAGATTTGTTCTACTTTATGTTAAAGGAGAAGCTATCATGAAAAAAATATTTTAATTATACCAAATGCAGTCAGGGAATTCAAGAGTTGATTAAACCAATAAAAGGACAAATTTTGAATCGCTTATGATGCTCAGTCAAGAAAATATCCAACTGCTTCAAAATGTACCGATTTTCAGAGACATCGACCGCGAAACGGCTCTAACTCGACTGGCGCTGAATTTAGAAGAAGTCCAGTTTCCTGCGGGTCATACTATTTTTAAACAGGGTAAATTAGGGCCAGCGCTGTATATTTTAGTTTCAGGTGCTGTAGAAGTTCACCTGGGAGGCTTGCGGTTGGCTAAATTAGGACCTGGTAAGTATTTCGGCGAGATGTCTTTATTTGACTCGGAACCACATTCGGCTTCGGTCACAACTTTAGAACCTTGCAAATGTTTAGTATTAACTCAGGCGCAAATCTATAAAGCGATTCGCGAAAATCCAGAAATTGGTGTCAATATTATTCGCATTCTTTCCAAGCGCGTTCGCCTATTAAGTCTGCATGTCAGCGCTTGGTTGCGCGGTTTATTAACCATTGCTTGGGCAGATGGTGAATACAATGCGGAAGAGAAAAGTTTAATTGAAGGATTGGTGCGGGATGACCTTTGTCCTGATATAAATATCGGTTCGCTAAAACCCATTTCCGGGGTAGAATTAGCCGATGCTTTCGGTCCCAATACCGCTACGGCAGAAAACTTCTTGAGAACGGCGGTAATTGTTGCTCTCGCCAACGGAACTTATTCCGAATCTGAAGATAAAGTATTGCGAGAATTCTGCACCGCTTTAGGTCAAAAAACAGAAATCCTAGAAATGCTGCGGTTAATGCTTGCCTTCGATGAAGGGACAAAGCAAAAAGAGCAGGCATTTTCCCTCAAAAAACCGGCTTTATCGGCACAAGTCGATGTATTGCAGCCGATGCGTAAGTGGTTAGATGAAATGGAAATCGATACCCCTTACATGGCTCGATTCTTGTGCAAAATGATTCCATCTCAGTGTCCGTTTGAACGAGATATTGTGTTATTTGGCAAAAAAATTGTCCACATTCCCCCCATGTGTAAAATCAATCCTTTGTACGAGCAATTAGTTGGTTTGCGCTTCCGCGCCCTTTCTTATCTGGCGGATGAGTGTAAAGAGGATGTGACGCCTTACTTGTGATCGACGACGACGCTTATTCCCGGTTTCTTAGTAGATGTTGATTTGGGTAAGTTTTAATAACTTGAGAGTTCAATTTAGCTAGGAGAAAATAGTCAATGGAAACGAAACAAACAACGGCAATTAAAGTCGAACGTCAACCGAGTCAAGCACGTCTTAATCAACTAGGCGTCTCCAAATGGCCTATCTGGACTAAAGAAGTTTCGGAATTTCCCTGGACTTATGATGATGAAGAAACTTGCTATTTCTTAGAAGGAGATGTCATCGTAACCCCAGTGGGCGGAGAACCCGTACAAATGGGTAAAGGTGACTTGGTAACCTTCCCCGCGCGCATGTCCTGCACTTGGAAGATAAATCTGGACGTTAGAAAGCATTATCGGTTTGGCTAATTGCTAATTGCTAATTGCTAATTGTTAGAGAAAACAAATCAACAATTAGCGATTAGCGATCGCGGTCCAAAAATTTGCCTTTCTGCCGTATTTGCTGTAGCAGGTACTACTGGATCGGCGCGGAAAATACCGCTAGTCCCATCAGCCAAGCGGGCATAAAATGCAATCTGTCCAGCATTGTTGAATCCCCCTGGAGAAAAAACCAGGCTGGTAACCTTGGAACCGAATAAGTAATCTCCAACTGCAATAACTTTCTTAGCAGTTGAACCCGTTGCAATAAAGATGCCTTCATCGGTGCCATTCAGGTTAGCCTGAAAAGCGATCGCACCTGTGTCATTCAGCGAGGGGGAGGCGAATTGGCTAAAGCAACCGCTGGTATGGGCAATGTTGGTAATTTTGCCACCATTTCGTTTGAAGATGCCATAGCCTCCTTGGGTTGGATAAGCCAAAAACGTGACGCTTCCAAGGTTGTTGATGCAGGGATGGGTGAACCAGCTAAACGAGTTGCTGGTATCTGCAATTTTTAAGATCCGCTCTCCATTTCCTTTGAAGATACCATAGCCGCCTTGTTCCCTGGCGGCGCGAAATGCTACATTTCCTTGGTCGTTAATTGAGGGGGAAGCTAAAGCGCTAAAATAATCTTTCGTATCGGCAATCTTGGTCAGATCGGAACCATTCCCGGTAAAAATAGCTTCGCCTCCATCTTCCAAGGCAGCCCAAAATGCGACATTTGAGGCATTGTTAATCGAGGGAGTACCCGAGAACCAGCAAAAGCGGCTTTTGGTATCGGCAATCTGGGTCAGATCGCGACTATCTCCCGTAAAAATACCTTTGCCACCTGTTTTCAAGCTAGCCAGAAAAGCTACAACTCCAGCATCGTTAATCGAGGGGGAGGTAAACCCCTTAAAAAAATTCCCCGTATCGGCAATTTTAGCGATCGCCCGACCATCGCCGGTAAATATAGCGTCGCGTCCCCCTTTTAGCAGAGCAGCTGCTTGAAAAGCTACAACGCCTCTGTTGTTAATAGAAGCGATATAACTAAACTGAATAAAAAAGCCGTTGGTTTCAGCAATTTTTGTAAAGGTATATGCTTTAAATTTCCTGCTGCTTGTCAAGGGATTTAAAGTACTTTTTCCTCTTGTTTGACTGTTTAAATCTAGTTTCATGTGCTTCTACAAGATTGTGTTTGGTGGGTTGGTTGTCGGAACCTTTCAAAAGCCTTCCCTAGTTCAGCAAGGCATGATATCAGTTCCAGATAGAAGCACCTATAATAATTTTGGAGTGTTTACAGTAGAAACACTCTTCTGTTTTACTCAGTGCCAAAAGAATCTCAACGGCAACCGAGTAAAGTCTGACAAAAACCCCGATAAGTTAGTTGAAATTTTAACGCTAGACAAACGTCACCTCACCTCAAGCAATTGGCAAGCAGGGTGTTGTGACGCAGTCAGCTATAAAAATAGGTAGATAGTGTCAAACAAGCGTGAGATTACCATGCTGCGATTTTGCGATGGTTTGAAGCTTGCCGTTACCGTTACGCAAAATTACACTTTATGGGCAGCTTCTATGGTTTGGTAGATGGACGCTAACCCTGCTGATAGAAGTTCTGCGTAAGTGCTGCGAAAGGTGTTGTTACTAATAATCTAAGTTTACTCTCATCGCCGTAAAAATTTAACAGTACTAATATTTAATTGATTATTTAAGATTGCGTAAAGTTTCAGTATATTTTCAGTAATTCAATCGTGCCTACGGAGGCGAGCGCAACAGTAGCACCGATTCCCTAAAAATACAACCGAGTAATTACCACTAAAGCGAGACAAAGCCAGCATTTTTCTTGCGTGTAGGGCAAAAGCTTTAAGGCTATATTTTATATCATGTCCGGTGGTATCAGTTGTGTATAGTTGATTGTGCGAAAAAGCGTTTTTTCTCCCCCAGCTCCCCCATCCCCTTTGCTCCCCCAGCTCTCCAAACGCAACCGATGCAACCGGACACGATATTACTCGATTCTTCTGGTTGAGTCAGCCTGGAATCTGTAGCTGGCGCTCTCTACTGCCACAGAAGCTAACAATCCTGAAAGCTTGATGAAAGAGAATCGGTGTCCATTTCACCCAGCTTTCAGGATTGTAAAAGTGCAATTTTTAGTTATTTAGCAATTGCGAATCTACCTGATTCGACTGGGATTTTACTCTGCCGTTGCCAATCCAGCTTCGGTATCGGGTTCTTCGGTGCTACCCTGGCTGCGTTTGCGAGTCAGGGTGTTGTAAAGTAGCAAACCAATCGCCTTGATCAGATTGCCTTCGAGTTCTTTGAACATCTTCATGTTCATGCCAAACGCAGCATTGGCTTCATCGACTATGCGATTTGCCTTCGTTTCATCAATGGGTAGGTCGTTGAGCGCTTGGCGATATTTATTCTTAAACGCCTTTTCGTCAGGAATATCTTGGAATTCGTAGAACGCGATGCCTTGCCCATTCAGGTTCATCCCCCGTTGAGCAATGCCTTTGAGGATTTGACCGCCGGATAGGTCACCCAGGTAACGCGTGTAGGATTGGGCAATCAACAGTTCCGGTTCGCTTTGGGATACTTCCTGAATTCGCTGTACGTAAGCTTCAGCAGCTGGGGAGGGGGCCACTTGTTCCCGCCAGTTTGACCCGTAGTAGTAGCTCAGATCTTGCTCTAAGCTCTTTTTCCGGTTCAGTTCTTTGAAGTAAATATGGGACAGAATCGGATGGTTTTTGTGCCGTTCCATCTCTTCTTCAATCGCGGAATAGACGAAGTAGAGGTTGGCTACCAGTTTCCGGTATGAGTTTTTTTCGACAACGCCTCGTAAAAAGCACTTGACAAAACCGACGTTTTCTGCCGCTGTATGGGCTTTTTTGGTGCCTTCGCGTAATTTGGTCGCTAAATTAGTGCTCATGCTAAATTACAGTCCCTAAAGTTTAGTGAGGATTCTGTTTATGCGCCTAAGGTTTATAAAACCCCTAAATCGTTACATTAGACTGATTTGATGAGAATTTTCATTAAGATTTTTTACGAAAGGGGGGAGCGAGCAGGGGAGCAGGGGAGCAGGGGAGCAGGGGAGCGGGGGAGAATGTAGATTCAAATTCCCCTGGAGCCCCTGGAACAGCTGGAGCCCCTGGAGCCCACCTGCACACCTGCTCCAGAGCCCTATCCCCCGATTAGATATCCAGATCGGTGAGGTTGAGTTTGGGGCCGTAGGTTTCGATGAACTCGCGGCGGGGTTGCACTCTGTCGCCCATCAATATCGTAAAGATTCGATCCGCTTCGGCAGCATCTTCGATCTCGACTTGCTTGAGCGTGCGCGTTTCCGGGTTCATCGTGGTTTCCCACAACTGTGCTGGCATCATTTCCCCCAATCCTTTGAACCTTTGGATGGTGTAGTTGGCATTGGGGGGAAATTCGCGCAGCTGGTTTTGCAGTTCGCGATCGCTATAGCAGTAGTAGTGAGAGCGACCCCGTTCTACTTTATACAGCGGAGGACAGGCGATGTAAATGTAGCCTTGGTCGATGAGCGCCCGTTGATACCGATAGAAGAAAGTTAACAACAGGGTACGGATGTGCGCGCCATCAACATCAGCGTCGGTATTTTTTGCTCCGACTCCACCTATGCCACAAATGAAGTTTTCATCACCCTCAACTGAGAAATCGTAAACATAGTCACCGACTAGATCGATTTCCTCAGCAGAAACAACTTTCAACCCCATCAAATCATCGCTAATTGGCACGCAGTCCAATGATTTCCGAGTGGGACTGGCTAGGTGCGCCTCCAGCTTGTGGGCATTCCCGTGTTGTTGCCATATGGGGCGACAGCGTTCGATCTGCTCTTTGCCACAGATCGCGATACTGTAATAGGGATGTCGGGTTTGAATGAGTGCATCAGCAGCAGTAGAAGGCTGATGGTGACTGTTTGATGCCATCAAACCTAGTTGCCCAAACAGATAGAGCAACCCATCTTTAAGGGTTCCAGAATTGGTTGTAAACGACAAATTGTTACCACCAGTCGTGCCATCACCCAGGAAATAGCCTTCTAGGAAAGCTAGCTGTAATTCTTCACTCAGGCTGAAAACAATATCTGGCAATTGCTTTTCATGAGCAAGTTTGCCCAGTCCCCAAGCTCGGATTAAGCGTGCTGCTGCAACGCTATGGAAGTATAGTTTGATGCCGTCACTTTCTGGATCGTTGTAGCAACGAGGTATTTCACCAAACACCTTCTCAATAGCAGTGCAGAGTTCGGGGATGAACGGCTCATCTTTTTTGCCCAAGCTAAGGCTAACTTGATGCTGGCTCAAACTTCCCTCGGCGACGTACCAGCCCAAAAACCAGATTAATTCGCGAGTAATGGGTAGGTAGCGATCAAAAGCTTTATCGGTATGCGCTTGCGGCACAATTTTTACATCTGCACCCATTTGCGCGAGTTCGCTGGGGGTGAAGAAATCCAACGGTTTGTAACAGCTTACTTCCCGCCAACGGGCATTTTTGCTCGTATCATCTTGTGCCAGTCGTTCGTCAATTTTGTCGGGCAATGTTTCATAGAGGATATTGTCATTGCCACCAATGGCTTCCAGATAGCTGAGAAAGTCAGGCAAGGTTGGTTGGTTAATGCCACGCTCCCAGTGACTAATTGTAATTGGTTGCTTGACGCCACAAGCATTGGCAACCTTTTTCTGAGATACTCCCAACGCCTGACGTTGATCTATCAGTTGTTGCCAATCTTCTAACTCTAATTTCACTCGCGGTTCGCTCCACAATTCTGGGCGCGTTACCTTTGCCAAAACCCGTTTACTGGCAACTTGCCGCACTTCTTCACCTTGCAGGTAAAGTCCCTCGGTTAAGCCAGCCCGGTATAATGTTGCCAGCAAATCAATTTGAGTTGGACTCACTTCTGGACGCGGAAGACGCCGACTAGCTACCAACAAATCGCCTGGTCGAACTTCGTTACCTTTTTTGAGACGCACTTCCCCATTTTCGTAGACAAACACGCTGTGAGATGATGTCACTTTGAGCGAGCGGTTGTAGCGCGTTGTAATTTTATACATCGGCTCCTCGTGGGTGTGACGAATCACAGCTTTGAGGGGTTTGAAGCGGGTGGCGTGGGTTACGGGGTCAAAGGAGATGACGCGGTATTTTTCTGTAGTCCGACGACCTTCAACGCAATCATCAATGAATTGACCGATGGTGACAAATTCGGTTTTGCCGGTATCGTCCGCTACCAAGGTTGGTTCATCACCAGCAACGCTCATAATTACGATGCGGTGATAGCGCAGTTGGGAGGCATCGAATTCTTCGCCTTTGACGCCTAAACCAAGTGCTGTAATCAACGATTGGATTTCGTTATTTTTGTAGATTTTGGCGTCGTCGGTTTTCTCGATGTTCAGGATTTTACCGCGCAGGGGGAGGATGGCTTGGAAGCGGCGATCGCGTCCTTGTTTGGCGCTATTGTGGACGAATACACCACTTGCTAGGGCAAAGTTGTGGCTGTTGGGAACTTCGATGTCGTAAACGTCGTAGCGCTCTTCTACGGGTTCGATTTTAACCACGCGGTGATTGTAATTCTTGACAGCGCGCTTCGCTGCGGTGATGTCGCCGTAGAAGTAGCGATCGCAAAAGGTTTCAAATGTCAACAAAGACTTATCCCGCAAGCGGCGACGGTAGCATTGATAAAGTTCCAAATCCAGATAGCCGTGGCAACAAATTTCAACTTTTTTCAACGCCTCAATCGTCTTGCGATAGTAGGTTTTGTCTAACGCTTCCTTCCGTTTGACACGGTATTCATACGTCCATTGTTCCTTTGTCTTTTGGCGCCGCCATTCCAACAAATCCTCATCTTCCCATTGTTGCTTAGCCGCAATTGAATAAGCCTCTCGCATTTCCGGATTATTGGCAAAGTAATTCCGCACCCGTTCAGCTTGTGCTAAACGATTCGCTTCATCACTCCAATACTCTTGCTGCGCTTTGTCCAATAGTTCCTGATTTTGCTGGCGATAAGCTTCGTTACTCTCATAAAACTCACGCCACTTTTGAGTCATGTAGGCGTACTCTTCATCTTGCCATTGAGCTAGAGCCTGTTCTGAGAGCATTTGTCGCGTTTCCGGCTGTTGCATTCTTTCGCTCATCATGGCGCGAAATTCTTCGCTCATGTGAACTTGGCGACTCTTTTCTTTTACATCATGTCGGTGCAAGGTTTTCTCTAGATGCGCCCGATGCAGTGCTAAATGTTCCTCCGCCGGAAGTCGCTGAATATTGGTCGGATTGTTGTTGCGTTTATTGAAGTCAACGTGATGGCGATGATTGCCATCCGATGCTTGATAAATTCCATGTTTTAGGTTATAAAAATCCGCCAAAAGATGAGTGTAAATCCACTTATCATTCAGGGGATTCAAAACCATTTCGTAACCGTCAAGTCCCCAGCCATTTTTATCTTTTTTGGAAATCTGGCGGTGAATTGGCATCAACGAATCTTCTGGCGTCAGCAATGCTGCTGCTTTATAGCTGCCATCTCGCAACATGAACGGGTGATCGGGGGTGCAGAACAGGGTTTCCCCGTTATCTAATGTCAGCTTGATTACTTCAGCATTTGCCTTGGTCATCCGAGCGTTAGTAATCCGCTCGATACCAATGTTTCCACTCTCGCGGATGGTGTAGCAAAAGTGTTCTTTCCCTTCTGCTTGTTCGTCAACTATCTCTTTGATAGTTTTTTCTGAACCATCAGATAGCAAAATATAAGTCGAACTTATAAAACATCCGCCGGCCGAATCGCCTTCAACTAGAAATATCTCGGATTCAGAGGGATCTCGGGTGCTGCAATCGGCTAATTTACCGGGTAAAGGAGAGGATTCTAAAACCGATTTGCGGCGGACTAAATCCCTGGCGCGACGGGCAGCTTCGGCGGCTTTAAATGCCTGAACTGCTTTTTCGATAATGGCGTCTGCTACTGCTGGGTGAAAGTCCAAGTATTCGGTGAGAATTTCGCCTACTAGAGAGTCAACAATTCCTCGAACTTCGGTGTTACCGAGTTTGGTTTTGGTTTGACCTTCAAATTCTGGGTTGGGGACTTTGACGGAAATGACGCCGGTTAAGCCTTCGCGGACGTTTTCGCCAGCGAGGTTGGCTTCGGATTCTTTAATTTTATTGCGCTTGCGAGCGATCGCATTCAACGTCCGCGTCAGCACCGCCTTCAACCCTTCCAGGTGCGTCCCGCCATCCACAGTGCGGATGTTATTGGCAAAACCCAATAAATTATCCGTATAAGCATCAGAAGACCACTGCAACGCCACTTCCACTTGGACGTTGTTGCGTTCTCCCTGCACGTAGATAATTTCCTCATGCAGCTGTTGCTTATCCCGGTTCATGTAAGCAACGTATTCCCGAATCCCGCCTTTGTATTCGTAGATTTCGACTTTGGGGGTATTGCTTTTGAGTAATTCGATGCGGTTATCGGTAAATGTAATTTTGACCCCAGCATTGAGGAAAGCCAACTCCCGCAGGCGTCCTGCCAGAATCATATAATCGAATTCTCTACCTGTGGTAAAGATTTCCCCATCGGGAACGAAGGTTACCGATGTCCCCGTGCGGGCTTCTTTAATCGGGTTAGCTTGTAATTCCGTAATTGGGATGCCCCTTTCGTAGCGCTGCTTGTGAACCTTCTTATCCCGCCAAACGGTAACTTCTACCCATTCGGAGAGGGCGTTTACCACCGAAACGCCTACACCGTGCAGCCCTCCAGAAACCTTATAGCCGCCGCCCCCAAACTTACCGCCTGCACCCAGAATCGTCAACACCGTTTCCAGTGCCGATTTGCCAGTGCGGGGATGAATATCTGTAGGGATTCCCCGCCCGTCATCGGTTACCGTTACCGAACCATCGGCGTTGAGGTCAACTTCGATGTGGGTGCAGTAGCCAGCCAGCGCCTCATCGATCGAATTGTCCACTACCTCGTAAACTAGATGGTGGAGTCCTCTTGGCCCGGTAGAACCAATGTACATTCCCGGACGTTTCCGAACGTGTTCAAGATTTTCCAGAACTTGAATGTCATCGGCGCTGTAACTACTCGTCATAATAAGGACTTCTCCAATAGAGCCTTTTCTCCGCCCAGAGGCGTCATAAAGGAAAAAACACTCCAAAATTGTAACACAAAAGGCTTATAGGCGGCTCTAGGCCATTATAGATGATTATTTATCTGGGGGATATACCCTTTTCAAGGGTGGCAGTGGTGCAGGTGGGCAGAGGGGCAGGTGGGTACAGGAGAATTTGAATCTATATTCTCGCCATCTCACCATCTCGCCATCTCCTGTGCTCACCTGCTTACCTGCTCACTTGCTCAATTTCATCACCTATGACCCATGACCCACTTATAGTTATCTGCGGTGCTACGGCTACGGGGAAGTCGGGGCTGGCTTTGGATATCGCTCAAAGACTCAATTCTGTTATTATTAGTGCTGACTCGCGGCAGGTTTATCGGGAGTTTGATATTGGCACGGCTAAACCCACACCTGCCGAACAACAGAGAGTATCGCACTATTTGATTGATATCTGCAATCCCACAGAAACTTTAACGGTTGCAGATTACCAGCAGCAAGCTCAAAAATTAATTGCCCAGTTTCACGAAAGGGGATGCATTCCTTTATTGGTGGGAGGGACTGGTTTATATATTAAATCAGTCGTGCGGGGGATGAAAATTCCCAGGGTGGCGCCCCAGAAAGAATTGCGCTCGCAACTCGAATCCCTCGGTCAAAATCAAGTTTACGCCTTGCTGCAACAAGTCGATTCCGCCGCCGCTCAAAAAATTCATCCCAACGATCCCGTAAGGACATTACGCGCTTTAGAGGTGTATTATGTCACAGGAATTCCCATTTCCCAACAGCAAGGTGAAAATCCCCCCACTTATCCTATTTTACAACTTGGCTTAGATTGCGATTCGTCTCATCTTTTAAAACGCATTGAACAACGAACCGCAAAAATGCTAAAAGATGGTTTAGTAGCTGAGGTAGAATTGCTGTGCCAAAAATATGGTATGGATTTACCTTTACTCGATACTCTAGGCTATCGAGAAATCAAACAATATCTAGCGGGAGAGGTTTCCCTATCTGAAGCGAAAGATTTAACTGTTTTGCACACAAGACAATTTGCCAAGCGACAGCGCACCTGGTTTAAAGCTGATGCTGAAATTGAATGGTTTGACGCCGACCAACCAGATTTGTTAGAAAAAGTGTGGAACAGAATCCAAAAATTTATTGGGAGTATTCGATAGTTTTATGCAACCAGAAAATGCCGTGGATATAATTTACCAATAAGCCTTAGCCTTGCACCAGCAACAGCAATTTGATGCCGCCGAGCCAAAATATCAATAATATTTACGTTGGCGGAGCGTTATCGCTGAATCATGGATCAATTTAGGCATTTTTTAGGCTCGAACTAGCTAGGCTCAAAATGCTGATTCAGCAATTTTAAAATCTTTAGATTTGGATGCCAATGCAACCGGGTATTATGTACTAGGACTTGTTGAGAAAGATTGGATAACGAGGCTGAGGCGATAGCAGCTTATCAAGATGCGATCGCTCTCGATTCAAACTTGGTCGATGCTGATAATAATTTGGGATTAATTTTAGCAAAGAATGGCGAAATAACTGAAGCTGAAACTGTTTATCGTCAGGGAATATCAGTCAGATCATGTCCGTTTGATTACCCATAGTTAGGACTGACGCTCTGACGCTAAGGACACTCTGACGCTCTGAGTTTTAATTATGGGTGAAAAGCCTGACATCATATCAATCCCAGTCACTGGGGTAGCTTGGTTAATTTGGGCAATTTGTTACTATAACAGGCGCAAGTTGAACAAGCAATTGAGCAGGAATGCAAAATTTAATTCAGCAAACCTCGCTCACAACCCCTGAAAGTAAAAACAATGCTTTGACAGGGATAGTTTGTGCTACAACATTTCAGATCATGTCCGCGAGAGATCGCTGTATGGATGGCTAATTGCTAATTGCAAGCTTGCTAATTGCGAGCTTGTCAATTGCCTCCAGAGCAGCCAGGGATTAGCTATTACCAGTTACACAACCGTTGCTACCTGACATGATATTATTTAGGGCATCCAGGACTTACAGATACTTTCACGCAACAGTGCCGAAACTACAGCGATGTATTTCATCAAATTACTGGCAATCTGTCAGCCGTCTGTCAAAAGATAATTGCCGAGGAATTACACATCCTAGTATTTCCAGAAATCGGCATGGAAGCTCGAACGGTAAAAATGGCTGGGTTGCGTTTAGCCCCCGTTCAATGCAAGGCTTGGGGACATCCAGTAACTTCGGGCATAGCAACAATTGACTATTTTTTATCCAGCGAGTTGCTCGACCCGAAAAATGCTCAATAACATTATTATGAAAGATTGATTCGCTTACCGAATATTGGCGTAGCCTATCCCAAACCAGAAGATATTCCCACGAGTAAAAAGAGTAGGGCAGATTTTGGGTTACCCGATGATGTAGTTATTTATTTGTGTTGCCAAGCACCGTTTAAATATCTGCCTCAGCCAGATTATATTTTTGCTGAAATTGTCCGTCGCTTTCCTCAAGCCAGGTTTCTATTTTTGCGGAAAAATTTGCTGTAAAAACGACTGGATCAAGCAGGGGATCAGGTAGGGCTGAAAAGCCAAGATTACTGCCTAGTTCTCAGCATGACGAAACGAATTGAATAGCTGAAAATTAATTGACTTTCAGATGGGTTTTTGGATGCATTAAGTTGGTCGGGGGGAAATACATCACTAGAAGCGATCGCTTGTAATTTACCCATTGTTACTTGTCCCGGAGAATTCATGGAAGGGCGTCACGCCTACGCCTTTCTAAAAATGTTGGGCGTCACCGATACAATTGCTCAAAACGAAGCTGAATATACAGACATTGCCGTCAAATTGGGTTTAGATCCAACTTGGCTACGCCAGATTGCAGAACGAATCAAAGCAGGTCACGATTATCTATCTTTATGACGACAAAGCTTGCGTGGAAGCACTTGAAGCTTTTTATCAACAAGTTGTGCAAGCGCATCCCAAGCAAAATTAGAAGGTAGTTTTGGCAACTAGAGATCTATGCATAGTTTCGAGTAATCAGTTATCATGCGTTGAGCAAGATGCTTTGCTACATTGCACGAAGTTCATGCTCGGACAAACACTGCGCGATCGCTACCATATCATTGGGCAGCTCAAAAGTGGGGGGTTTGGCGAGACGTATCTAGCTGAAGATAGAGATCTCCCCGGTAATCCCCTCTGTGTCGTTAAGCAACTCAAACCGAAAGATGCAGATCCTTCGGTATTGCAGACAGCGAGACGTTTATTTGACAGGGAGGCCCAAGTATTGTACCGTTTGGGCTCGCACGATCGCATTCCCCAACTGTTTGCTCACTTTGAGGAAAACCAGGAATTTTATTTGGTACAAGAATTCATTGATGGTGACGATCTCGGCGTCGAATTCGCCAATTTTACCAGCGGCGAGGGGTGTATGACAGAACCAGAAGCGATTGCACTATTACAGGATGTCCTAGAAACCCTGGTTTTTGTCCACCAACAAAATGTGATTCACCGCGATATTAAGCCATCAAATTTAATCCGACGCCGCGTTGATGGCAAGTTAATCTTAATTGACTTTGGCGCGGTAAAAGAAATTAATACCCTGGTAGCGAATCCCCAGGGGGAAACAAGTTGTACGATTTTGGTAGGCTCCCCTGGTTATATGCCAAACGAACAACAGGGAGGAAAACCGCGTTTTAACAGCGATATCTACGGTTTGGGAATAACGACAATCCAGGGATTAACAGGAATCGTACCAGAGCAATTCCAGGAAGATACCCAAACAGGGGAAATTATCTGGCGCCAATATGCCCAAGTTAGCGAAGTCTTTGCAGCAATTTTAGACCGAATGGTGCGATCGCACTTTCGAGATCGCTACCAATCAGCGAGCGAAGTACTCAACGATTTGCGTTCCTTACAAAATTTTACGGCGGCTGAGACGCAATACTTTGTCCTGTCAAAATTGCGACAACAGCAATTTGTTAAGTCACCGCAGTTGTTGATTATTCTGGTAACCGTTATGGTGACCTTGGGATTATCCCAGCTTTTACACTCTACACCAAAAGAGGAACCGAGTTTCCCCGCCCCAGTCAATACTCCCACGCCAACACCTGCCGTACCCGAAGCCGTTGAATTATTTAATCAAGGCAGTACCTTAGTTGAATTGCGGCGGTATGATGAAGCGATCGCCCTCATAGACAAAGTCTTGCAACTTCAGCCAAACTACCCCCAAGCTTGGGTAAAACGCGGCGAGGCGCTGTTGGAATTGCAAAAAAATGACGAAGCACTCAAAGCTTTTGAAGAAGCGCTTAAACTCAAGTCAGATTATGCACCCGCTTGGTATGGTCGCAGCAAGGTGCTAGATAAATTGCAACGTAATGAAGAAGCATTAGCAGCTGTAACTAAAGCAGTGCAAATTCAACCCGATGACGCCACGGCGTGGTACTTTCAGGGCGAGTTACTGGATAAACTGCAACGCCATGAAGAAGCTCTAGCAGCTTTAAATCAAGCCGTTCAAATTAAACCAGATGACGCCCTTGCGTGGTATCAGAGAGGCGCGGTGTTAAATAAACTACAGCGCTACGATGATGCCTTGATATCGCTTGGGGAAGCAGTGCAACATAAACCAGCATATGCAGAAGCTTGGAGGCAAAAGGGCGAAGTGCTGCGACAATTGCAGAGATATGAGGCAGCAGTATCATCCTTAGATAAAGCGCTACAACTCGATCCCAACTCGCCTTATGCTTGGGAAGAACGGGGTCAAGTTCTGGGACACTTAAAACGGTACGATGAAGCACTAGCCGCGTTAGACAAAGCCGTTGGGATTAAACAAGACTACGCCGATGCTTGGTATAACCGAGGAACGATTCTAGAACAGATGCGGCGATATGAGGAAGCAATAGGCGCATTTGACAGAGCGGCGCAGATTAAGCCAGACTACTCTCAAGCTTGGTATCGCCGGGGTGCAGTGTTAGAGAAAATGAGAAAATATGAGGAAGCGATCGCCGCCTACGACAAAGCCATTCAAATTTGGCCCGCCAATACTGAAGCCATCGAGAACCGCAAGCGACTGCTGGGAAAATTAAAACGCTAACAACCAATCTATTTTAAATTAATTTTTGTCACAATATTCTTTAGACTCAACCTGCAACAAACCACCCATGATCCTACAAGAAAAACAACAGCGAAACTGGCAACCCATCCTCAAACAATTTGCAGCCGTAGTCGGTAAAAACAGCGTCGTTCAACGTCGCGAAGAGTTACTAACCTACGAATGCGACGGACTCACCAGCTACCGACAAAGACCAGCAGCAGTAGTGCTACCGAAAACGACGGAACAAGTAGCAGAAATTGTCAAAATTTGCCACCAAAATCAAATACCTTGGGTAGCGAGAGGTGCGGGAACGGGTTTATCTGGCGGTGCATTACCAGTCGAAGATTGCGTCCTCATCGTCACCGCCTTGATGAAGAAAATCCTTAGCATCGACTTAGAAAATCAGCGCGTTGTAGTTCAACCTGGAGTCATTAATAACTGGGTAACGCAAGCCGTCAGCGGCGCTGGTTTCTACTACGCACCCGACCCTTCCAGTCAAATTATCTGCTCAATTGGTGGCAACGTTGCCGAAAATTCCGGCGGCGTTCATTGTCTCAAATACGGCGTCACCACCAACCACGTCATGGGATTAAAATTAGTCCTCCCCGATGGTTCAATTGTCGATGTGGGTGGCGCGGTTCAAGAAATGCCAGGATATGACCTGACGGGTTTATTTGTTGGTTCCGAAGGCACCCTAGGAATTGCCACAGAAATTACTTTAAGAATCCTCAAAACAGCCGAATCAATTTGCGTTTTATTAGCTGATTTTACCACAATTGAAGAATCCGGAGCAGCCGTGTCAGATATTATCGGTTCCGGGATAATACCCGCCGGTATGGAAATTATGGATAACCTCAGCATCAACGCCGTAGAAGATGTCGTTGCCACTGGCTGTTATCCCCGCGATGCCGGGGCAATCTTGCTAGTAGAAATAGACGGATTGGAAGTAGAAGTTGCGACGAATAAACAGCGCATTGCCGAAATTTGTAAAAAGAACGGCGCGCGCAACATTACAACGGCAAACGACCCAGAAACCCGATTAAAATTATGGAAAGGACGGAAAGCCGCCTTTGCCGCCGCCGGTCACGTCAGTCCCGATTATTACGTGCAAGATGGGGTAATTCCGCGCACCCAGTTATCTTTTGTACTGCGAGAGATTGAGGAATTAAGTAAGAAATACGGCTATAAAATTGCGAACGTATTCCACGCCGGAGATGGGAATTTACACCCGCTGATTCTTTACGATAACTCCGTACCGGGAGCATTGGAAAAAGTCGAAGAATTAGGCGGAGATATTCTGAAACTTTGCGTACAAGTTGGCGGTAGTCTGTCGGGAGAACATGGAATTGGTGCAGATAAACGCTGCTACATGACCGATATGTTTAACGGGATTGACTTAGAAACAATGCAATGGGTAAGAGAAGTTTTTAATCCCCAAGGTTTAGCCAATCCAGGTAAAATATTCCCCACACCTCGCACCTGTGGGGAGGCGGCGCGCGCCGTTCAAAGTGAGAAGAAATTTGAGCAATTAGAGGTGTTTTAGTTTCTCGCCTCTCGTTCCCAGGTTCCACCTGGGAACGCATTCTGGGAGGCTCTGCCTCCGGAGGCGAAAGCGAGGCAGAGCCTCTAAAATGGCGTTACCAGGCCGGAGCCTGGTAACGAGAAAAACCCGGTTTTATGGGTATAAAATCTAAATTCCGTAGGCCAATTTAGGAGATTGCTGCATCTGCTTGAGGACAAAAATCACTGGACCTATTACCACAACCAGTAGAAGTGCGCCTCCTGCTCCATAAAGCAATCCAATCTTAACTCGAGCTGCAAACCCAGTCTTCAATGCAGCTGCACATTTAGCTGCACAAGCCTGCTGCGCGTGGTTGACAAACCAATCATGTCCCCACTCAAGCGTCTTCTCAAAAACTGCAGGCAGGAATGATAGCGATGAAGATCTGTGCCATTTGATAAAATTCCTTCAACAATATTTCATAGTGCTTTGTTTCTACTGACTTTCTGAGTTAATTCAATACATAAAATCTTGAAAAGATAAGTAAATATACGGATAAAAGCAACCAACCGCTTGAACCGAGGCAGAGCCTCTAGAATCGCGTTACCAGTCCGGAGCCTGGTAACGAGAAACGAGAAGACACACCAGCTAGTTCCCAGGTTTCACCTGGGAATGCATTCTGGAAGCTGCTGCCTCCCCCTCAAAAATCAATCAATTCCACCTCTAACAACCCAGGCTGACCGATGTAATTGCGGTAACTAGAATACCGCCAATGAGCCGGATCGTCTACATAACCACGCTTGACTGGATTATAGTGAATATAATCCAACTTTTGTCTAAACATCTCCTGATTCAAGATAGCCTGGGGATGAAATCCTTCTTGCCAAAGTTGATACTCCTGATCTGTTTTATGACGTAGTTTGTAAAACTTTAGTTGATTGAGGATACGGTCTGACTGCTTGGCTTTAAGTAAGTCAATAATAGACCGCGCTGTAAATGATTTAAAATCCCCGATTTCCTTGGATAAACTCGCAGCGGAAGCAATCAGGTGGAGATGATTTTCCATCACGACATAGCCATATAATACTAGGCGTTGTCGGCGTTGCAGAAATGCAAGCGAGTCTAGAATAATCTGCGCTAGTTCAACTTGACCGAACAGAGGCATCCAGTTGACAACTGTGGAGGTGACGAAGTGCGGTTGGTTTCCTAATACGTGATAGCGGCTGCGTCCCATTATGTTACTTTGTCTAGTTGTTTCGTTTGTATTGTTCCCAGGTGGAGGCTGAAAATAACTTGAGAGAAGCAAAGTAAAGTATTGAAGCGAGGCTGAGCTTCTAGAAGGTCTTCCCAGGCGAATAATCTCAGGACTTACGCGCACCCATCCGGGTTTCTATGAAAAATCGTTGATTTGTCAACTAGAGATCTAGGTGGAAAGTGAGTGAGGCAGAGCCTCTAAAATGGCGCTACCAGGCCGGAGCCTAGTAACGAGAAAATGGCGTTACCAAGCCGGAGCCTGGTAACGAGAAAAATTCGCGCTCGCGAAGCAACCGGACATGATATAACCCCACACCAGGGCGATCTTGGTACGATCAATTTTGCTAAATATCCAATTTGGAAGCCGTAGCAGCCGTCGTTAAATGATATTATTTATCTTTATAATATTACGGTACGTAAATCGCTGATGGCTTTTGCAACTTTAATCAACAAGCTGTCGATGGCTACAGCCAGTGCAGCTTTGATCGCGCTTTTAACTCCTGCTGTTGCTCAGTCTGTGGTGCTAGTCACAAATAATGTGATTACACCTCCTCCAGGTAAGGAAACACCTGAAGTGGGAATTTGTCCCCCTTGGTGTGGCAATGGGGTTGTATTCACTCTGTTTACAGATTCTCCTCCTCGAACTGCAATCAATAACACGCCGTTTAACATCATAGGTGCGATCGATATTATTCCCGACGATCAAGATGCGATCTGGGGGGGAGCAATTTCTAATATTTTCAGCAGTCTAGTTATCTCTCCTGATGGCAAAAAGTTAGTTCAAAGTGGCGGAATTATTCCCCCAGGTGGAATCGTTTACCCATTTAGAATTACCAATCCGCCTGGTAGCCGCATTCGGTTTGATGCAGAGCTAATCTTTGACAATCCAACCGTTCCCGAAACGACACCTGTATCGAGTCTGTTGGCTTTGGGCGCAGTTGGTCTGGGTTCAGTTTTCAGAGGGAAAGGGAGAGTCAATAGTTAGTTGTCGGTTGTCAGTTGTCAGCGGCAAAAAACTACTGACAATTGACTAAAATATTCAGGAATTACGCAGCAACGCCATATATGGTGGTGGCGGTGCCGTACACCGCTGATAACGCACCCTAGATTTAGAACGTTTGGGTAAGTCCTGATATTCTTAATCGATCAACCCATTAAGCTAAAGGCAGGAAAAATCGAAAAACACTGCCTTTTCCTAACTTACTTTCTACCTTAATTTGTCCCCCTTGTAGTTCAACTAACCGGCGGGTAATCGCCAAACCGATGCCGGTTCCTCCAGAATGCCTAGCACGGGAACGATCTGCCCTAAAAAAGCGTTCAAAAATATGGGGCAAATCTTCAGGTGAAATGCCAGATCCCGTATCAATTACTGCTATCCAAAGCTTACCGGGTTCAATCCAAGCCCGCAGCGTAATCGAACCTGCTTCAGTATAGCGCAGAGCGTTACCCAATAAGTTAACCAACACCTGTTCGACTCGGTCAATATCTGCTAATACCAAGGGCAACTGTGGCGGACAATCTAATTGCAAAACCGGGCCATCTTCCAGCAGTTGGTCGGTAAATTTTTGCACCAATGACTTGAATAAATTCAGTAAATTAACGGGTTTCAGCTTAATTGGTAAATACCCCGCTTCGGCTTTTGAAAGTTCTTGCAAATCGTTGACTAACCGCTCTAACCGCTTTGTTTCTTTCGCTAATTGCTGATAAATTTCTGGCGTTGGAGCGATGCTACCATCTGCCAATTCTTCTAAGTAACCGCGAATCACCGTTAGGGGGGTTCGCAACTCGTGGGTTAAATCTCCAATTAGTTCTCGCCGTCTTTTTTCCACCCCTTCTAAACTCGATGCCATGCGGTTGAAACTAACGCCTAATTGATTCAGTTCTGGAATTTCAATTGCAGGCATTCGCTCCTTCATTTTTCCAGAAGCAAACTTTTGGGTAATATTTTCCATTTGGTTCAAAGGTTGCATAATTCGCTTAGATACCCAATAACTCAATCCACCAGCAGCAGTAGCGCCTGCAATCACCGACCAAAAAGTTGTCCGACTCCAGGCAATTTCAAAGCCTTGTACTAAACGAGCGCGGTCATACAAGAACCCCGAATTAGTATCTTCGATTTGTTCCAATTGCACGATAAAAAAGCGGGGGGAATATACTTTACCAATGATTACGAGGCTGCCTACTCCGACTAGCATCACGAGGAGGTGGGAAAAAAATAAGCGATCGCGCAAACCAAACTTAGCCATAATTTTAGGTTAGACTTTAGGAGTGATTTGGGTCTTCAAATTTATAACCGACGCCGATTACCGTTTTAATAAAAGTGGGATTTCCCGGATCTGGCTCGACTTTTTTCCGCAGTCTGGCTACGTGAGTATCTACCACCCGTTCATCGCCAAAAAAGTCATCGCCCCAAAGTTTATCGATTAGCTGGGTGCGGTTCCAAACTCGATTGGGTTGACTGACAAACGTGCTTAAAAGATTAAATTCCAACGCCGTTAAGTCTAAAGTTTCCGATTGATTGGAATTCAGATGACGGGAAGCCGTGCGCTGGTCTAGATCAACGGTAAAATGTTGGGTGCGATAAACCAAACTTTGTGCGCCGTGACGGAGACTGCGTCGCAATAATGCTCGTACCCTCGCAACCAATTCTCTCGGACTAAACGGTTTAACTAAATAATCATCCGCGCCTGTAGATAAGCCAATTACCCGGTCAATTTCTTCTCCTTTTGCAGTTAACATTAAAATATAAGGGTCTTTCGGCCCTGGTTTTTGCCGGATGCGGGCACATACTTCCAAACCATCCAAACCAGGTAGCATTAAATCGAGGACAATCAGATCGGGTTGCATCTCCTGAAACAATTGCAACGCCCTTTGTCCGTCGCCGCATCGCTGACAGGAAAAGCTTTCGGCTTCCAGGGCCCTTTGGATCAGTTTGGCGATTTCCGGTTCGTCTTCAACAATTAAGATTTTCATCTCTGGAATTTCAAACTTGAGATTGAATTTTATTTTAAATATAGCGCTGATTGACTATAAAGTTAATAAAGTTATAGAATATAACCCATAACTTTCCCAGCGAAATATGGCAGCAGGACAAAACTTTATTCTGGATCTGACATCGGTGCTGGGATCTGCGGCGGTGGGAGGTTATATTGCTAACCGACTGCGCCAACCCGTACTGATCGGCTATTTAGTCAGCGGTTTAATTATCGGCCCATTTGGTCTCAAATTTTTGAGCGAAGTGGATCAAATTAAACCTTTGGCAGAAATTGGCGTCGCGTTTCTGTTATTCGCCCTCGGCGTTGAGTTCTCCCTTGCCGAACTTAAACGAGTAAAAGATATTGCGATTCAAGGCAGTTTATTGCAAATTGGTCTTACTATTGCCCTGGTAACTTTATTGACCAGTGTCAGCGGTTGGGTGAATACGCCGACCCAGGGAATATTTCTGGGTGCGGTGCTTTCGCTTTCTTCTACTGCTGTCGTTCTCAAAACCCTCACCGAACGCGGGGAAACTAACACCCTCCACGGTCAAGTGATGTTGGCGATTTTAATTGCCCAAGACTTGGCTTTAGGGTTGATGTTAGCAATTTTACCAGCACTGAATAACCCGGCTAATCTTGGCCCAGCATTAGGAGCAGCTTTACTGAAAGTACTGGTATTTTTGGCAGCAGCGATCGCCGCAGGTCGGTGGTTAGTCCCCCGATTAATTAAACGCATCGCCGAAACTGAAAGCGGCGAGTTATTTCTTATCACCGTAATTGCCCTATGTTTGGGTGTAGCTTTAATTACTGCTAAACTTGGTCTTTCGATTGAAATGGGGGCGTTTGTTTCTGGTTTAATGATTAGCGAAATTGATTATGCCGACCAAGCATTAGCGAAAGTTCTGCCATTGAGAGATACGTTTGCCAGCTTATTTTTTGCTTCGATTGGAATGCTGATCGACCCCCATGTCTTGATGGATAATTTTGGTCAAATTTTGGGGTTGGTGGCGATCGTGATGCTGGGGAAAGCAGCGATTATTCTGCCAATTGTGATGAATTTTGGCTACTCGTTTAAAACCGCAGCGCTCGCCAGCTTCGGACTGAATCAAATTGGGGAATTTTCCTTTGTCTTAGCTTTGGTGGGTTTGCAACAAGGGTTTATCGACCAAAACAAGTATTTCCTATTAGTAGGAACGACAGCAATTACTTTATTACTAACTCCAGCTTGGGTGCGCTTTTCTCCAGTTTTAGCCGATAAAATCGGCGAATTGCCGTTTTTATCCGATTACCTGCGTCAGTTTCGCGATCCTAAAGATTTGTCACTTCCAGAAGGTTTCAAAGATTATGTAGTCGTCGCCGGATATGGGCGAGTTGGACAAACTATCGTCAATATCTTGCAAGAGCAGGGTCACAAAGTTTTGGTGATTGAAAATAGCGAAGCGGGGATTAAACGGTTAAGAAGCGAGCAAATTCCCTATATTTTTGGCGATGCAGATTCCGAGTTGGTGTTAGAAAAGGCACATTTGGATAAAGCTAAAGCATTAGCGATCGCTCTCCCCGATCCGGCGAGTACCCGTTTGTTACTCAAACGCGCCCTAGAATTAGCACCCGAATTAGATATCGTCGCTCGTTCCCATCAAAATGACGAAATTGACCTGCTGACTCAGTTAGGTGCAAAAGAAGTCGTACAACCGGAATTTGAAGCAGCTTTGGAAATTACGGCGCATTTATTAGCAACTCTGGGAACTAACAGATCGATTATCTACTCGGTAATTGATCGGATGCGGAGCGATCGCTATCAAAGTATTCGCCGCGAACGCACAATTCGCAAACAACAACTAGATTTGAGCGCCGCAGCACCAGAACTCAACCAAGAATGGGTAACTTTGGATACCACTTCCCCTTTAGTTGGAATGACGCTGGCGGCAGCGGATATTCGCAACTTGACAGGGGTCACGATCATGGCTATAAACCAGAGCGACGAAACCCAGTATTACCCACCCGCCAAGACAGTTTTAAGTGCAAAAGACCGCTTGCTCGCAGTTGGAGAGCGAAAAGAATTGGCAGCATTTAAAGATTTGGTGCGGGGTGGCTGCCTCCTTGGGGAAGGCTACCATCAGTGGGTGACGCTGTCAGAAAACTCCCAGCTTTTGGCAATGCAAATAGCTGATTTGCAGCGTCAATACAACCTGCGGGTGCAAGCAATCCGCAGACACGGCAAGTTGGATTATAAGGTAGATGGTGCGATGAAATTAGAGCTAGGAGATTGCATTCTGTTGCAAGGAGAACCGGCGAGTACCCAGGAAGTTGTCAAACTTGCTGCAACAGATAATTAATACCAAATCCGAGCCCCCCTAACCTTTCTTCTCTTCTTCCTCTTCTTTGTGTCCTTCGCGTCTTCGCGGTTTATTTAATTTATTTCAAAGCACTTATGCCGACTTGTTTACTCCTTTCAGTGCCGGAAAAATTATTATTATTGAACCGCAAAGACGCGAAGGACACGAAGGAAGAAGAAGGAAGAAGTAGATAATCTTTTACCCGTAAGGGAGTAAAAAAGCTGCTACAGTTTGGTTAAATGCTTCCGGAGCGGTTAAAAAAGGCCAATGATTCCCCGGTACTTGGCAGATTTGTAAGTTTTTCAGATAGGTTTTGTAAGGTTGGAGTTGCCAATCAAACCGATTTACGCCTGTTTCTGGCTGCACGAATAGGGTGGGAATTTCAATCGGTATTGTTAGTCCAGCGACTTGCATTACTTCTGCAAAAATACCGTCGCGAGCGGCAATGGTAAATTTGCTCCCCCAACGACCATCGGGTTTTTGTTCGATTCCAGCTTGGAAAACTTTCTGTTGCAGGGGACTCCAACCTTGATATTGTTTTAATTGCGGTGCCAAAGTTAAAGCTTGTTCGTAAGTATTAAATGGCCCCATTGCTTTCAGAAATGGCAAAACGCGATACAAAAATGGAAAGGTTATTTTCAGGAAACTAGGCATTTTCCAAATAAAGATTGGATCTACTAGAACCATACTCCGCAGGCGCGCTGGATTTTGTCTTGCCCAGATAGCAGCTAGTTTACCCGACCATGAATGAGCAACTACATGAGCGCTTGACCATCCTTTGGCATCCATCAATGCTTCTAGATCGGCGATCGCGCTCTGGAAGCTATAATCCTGCTCAGGCTTGCTACTATCACCGTGTCCGCGCAAATCTGGCGCGATGATGTGATAGTCAGGTGTCAAAAAATCGCCCAAACTCGACCAAACCAGGGCATTATCAGCTAAGCCATGTAACAGCAGCAAGGGTTCTTGACCTTGGTTCCATTCCAAGTAAGAAAGTTGGATCTGCGGTAAAAATAAGGTTTCGCGAACAGGCATAATTTAATTTTCCATTCAGGCGTAGGGACGCGACATCAACAGGATTTACGCAACTAAAGCGCGCGCATCCAGACAGGGTAATGCTTGGAGTGTCCTTGAGGTGCGATCGTAGCGATCGTCCAGAGCTAGATCATAATCATAATAAAAGTGATGGGAGTATGGAGCTTCGGCTTAAATAGGACTTACGCGCAAGTTCCCGGTTTCTCTGCAAAATCCTTGGGAAAGCGAACCAAATATCAAAGTATAAACCGGGTTTCTCACCTCGACCTGCGTCAGTCCTGTTACAGTAAAAAAATTTTAGATAACTCAAGTTGCTAGTTATCTCACGAAGAGCGGCTAATGGCTAATGGCTGATGGATCGATTGGTAAAAATCCAAGATTAGCAATTAGCAAGCTTGCAATTAGCAACGCCAAAGTTTATAACTAGCAACTTGCGTTAGATAGCTATAGCAAACCATTTGGGATAGGCGTAGGAGTCTTGAAGTTGGAAGTAGGAACCAGAATAGGTTTGAAATACTAAGTTAGCGGCAGATTGAAGATTATCGATTAAATTGGCTTCTTCACCATAAGCTTCAAAAGCGAAACTCCACCAAGCATTGCCCTCAATAGTTAACCGGGTAATTTCAACGTTACAGTTTGGGTATTTGCGGAGCGATCGCACCTTCACAACACCCACCCAATAAGCTTTCGAATCTACATCTACTTTTACTAAACTTTCTACCGTATTATCTTCGCAGATCCACTTTACCCATTTCTCGGCCTTCCCCGCTACATTATCTCCAAATCGCAGCACGCCTAATTCAGCTTTGCGCCATTTAATTTCCAATCGTTCTTGCCGTAGTTTAATCCCTAAAGTCTCGCACTCCGGCAGTAGCAAATAAAAATCTTCCCGTTCTTCAGGCGCTTCGGGGGGTTCGCCAAGCGCCTGTGAATTAAACCAATCTTGAATTTCAGGCGGTAGCGTGCCGCGATAAAACCAGCGTAACTCTATGCTTGTTAACATGGGGGATTTCCATGAATCCAAAATAGACACAAGAGATGGGACAATAGAACGGCTGGGTTGATTGAGGTAACCCGGATAACGGTGCTACTCGATTCCAGCATGGTGCTTAAGGGGACAGTATAAATGTTGAAACGGATTGCGGCGGTTCTGCTAGTGGTATTAGTAGCTGTGAGTTTGGTTAGTTGCAGCATTTCACCCACCAGCGGTTTGAAAAGCTATGTCGATACTACCAAAGGTTACCAGTTCCTCTATCCTAACGGTTGGTTGCAAGTTAAAGTGTCAAATGGTCCGGAGGTGGTATTCCACGATTTGATCGAGAGTACCGAGAACATAAGTTTGGTAGTTAGTCCAGTACCTGAAGCTAAATCTTTGGCTGAGTTGGGAACGCCAGGGGAAGTAGGATATAAATTGTCGAAGAATGCGATCGCACCTCCCGACTCGGGTCGCACCGCCGAACTCGTGAATGCCGAAACGCTGGAATTTCGCGATAAAACTTATTACCTTTTAGAATACGCCGTCAAACTCCCGAACCAGCAAGAACGTCACAACTTAGCCAGCGTCGTCGTCAGTCGCGGTAAACTGTTTACCTTCAACGCTTCTACCACCGAACAGCGTTGGGAAAAAGCCAAACAACAGTTGGAAACCGTGGTTAAATCTTTCTCGGTTTATTAGTTATTGGTAATGGGTAATGGGTAATGGGTAATGGGTAATTGGGAAGATTAACAGATGAAAATTACAGCGGATCGCAGCCGTATGAGGTACACCTTTGTTTGTATAGCGGCAGCATTAATGCTGCCGCTACACAAAAGGCGCCTTAAGGCTGTACCAAGACGAGGAATTTATCCGCTGTAACTCACCCGCCCACCTGCCTATCTGCCCACCTGCCCACCTGCTTTTAATCTACCTATGCGCGTTCCTCAATTTGTACTTGCTTCCGCTTCTCCGGCGCGGCGAAAATTGCTGCAAAATGCCGGGATAGAACCGATTGTCTGCCAAAGCGATTTTGATGAGTCTCAAGTTCAGTTAAGCGACCCTGCCGAACTGGTGCAAATTTTAGCTCAACGTAAGGCGGAAACTGTAGCATCTCAATTTCCTGATGCTTTAGTATTGGGTTGCGATTCGGTTTTGTCGGTAAATGGAGAAATTCACGGAAAACCCGCCGATGTATCAGAAGCGATCGCGCGCTGGCAAATAATGCGCGGCAATGTGGGCGATCTTTATACGGGACATGCCTTAATTGATACCAAACAAGGCAAAACTTTGGTGCAGCTACAGGTAACGCGGGTTTATTTTGCCGATGTCAGCTCGAGCCAAATTGCCGCCTACGTTGCTACGGGCGAACCCCTCAAATGTGCCGGATGTTTTGCCCTGGAAGGTAGGGGGGGTTTATTTGTAGAAAAACTCGAAGGTTGTCACTCAAATGTGATTGGACTCAGCTTACCTTTGCTGCGTCGAATGCTGGGGGAATTGGGATACGATGTTACCGATTTCTGGCAGTTACCGGAAAGTTAACATAGCGCGATTGGTTATGATTCTATTTGAGACTTCGCATCATCTGGCTGTACATCACTAAGACTTGACTAGGAAGCATTTATCTCCGCTATTTTTCGTCGTTTTCTTCTTGCTGATTTACAGCGGATTGCAGCCGTATGAGGTACACCTGAGTTTGTGTAGCGGCACCCTTAAGGGTGCCGCTACACAAACTCAGCCTTAAGGCTGTACCTAACTCATATCATGTCCGTCAAATCACTCTTAATTAAAACTCTCCGCGTCTCCCTATCTCCGCGTCCGGTGCGTCAATCCTAACTATGGGTATTCAACCGGACATGATATCATTTGCAATCCGCTGTATATTTTTTGGTGGCGGATTTATTTTCCATACCTAATATTTTCAAATCGCCTGTCGAAAAGTGCTGTGAACCTATGATGTTAGATAGAATAAATTTTGCTAATTCCATCTCTTTTATTTGGGATATTTTCACACAATCCTGTACTCCCGGAGTCTGGTTAGCCAGCACAGACAGTTCTTTACTAAAAATCTCAAATTCTTGATGACTAACGTAAAATACTACTCCCCTTTTTGCATCAATATCTGAGTTTTTCACATCTTCATTAACCGACGGAAGATGAATTATTTCCTGTTTTCCTGCTAAGAGTGCGTTGGGTGTTACCGTGTAATCAGAAAGTGCTACGGTAAAAAGTCTTGCTTCAATTTCTGTACTAACATCATCAACATTTTCTGGCAATACAGGAGGCCATTTATCTGGGGTTATTTCAAACTCTGGCACAAACATTATATTCACTCAAAAATTTAGGTTAACCGAGTAAATTGCCCGATAAAATTCAGCTTTTTCTGGTAATTATTCCCAAATTTGATGCCTAACTGAGACACTAAAGTCACGTTCTAGCAATGGCTTCATTGCTTCAAACCTCTTTTTTGGTTGATTACAGGTATTTTTTGACTATTTGCTGATGCTTGGTAGATTTCAAGCTGGATTTAATTCCTGGGTCAAGTCTTTCTCCCGTTTAGTTACTACAAAGGGAGATTGTGTATAGATGACCCAACTCTCATCGATACATTCCATATTGGGATCAAAAACAAGACTCAGCTCACCAATTTCCTCAATTTCATTCTCACTAATTGGCTGACTTTCCTGAGCAGATGTTGCAGCTTTGAGCAAAAAATTCAGCGTAATCCAGCGAGAACGTTCAGGCAAAGAGCTTGTCATGCCTAACGAACTACTAACCAACTCTGCCTCGATTGGGCTAGTGAACTCAATTTCTTCGTAAAATTCATCTTCATCCTGGTATCCCATCACTTTATAGTTACAATTTTTGAGATGGTGCATTGCCAGGGAATTTACATCGATTTGCGCTAATATTTCAGCTAACTGATGCCAAATCGGGTGATTGTTTAAATTGACAGTCATCATATTGTTTATCCCTTATTTCTTGTTGGTTACTTTACCTGGAAAGTGTAAAACGCCATCAATCATCTTTCCATGAAAACGGTAATGCGATACTTTTTTACTTAGCACTTTTGATTTGAAGTCAAATCCTGGCTCTTCAGAGCGAACCAGACCTTGATGTCCTTGGGGAGGAACTTCACCTTTGTCGATCGCTCTAAGATGGTTTCCATCTCTATCCTTAGTTGTAGCAAAAATAATTTGTTTGTTGCTAAAAGATACTAGCATACAAGCCTTGGTTTGATAAACGGTATCAGGCTGAATGTTTGCCCAGGTGGTGGGTAGAGTTTCTATTTTATTTTCTTCTGGGGATGGGATTTGTTCTTGAATCCGCGATTTAAGTTCTCCCGCGTCTCTGGTTACCTGGTTGAACTCCTCCTGGGCAATTTCATAATACTCTGAATTTTCTGCTATATTTTTAGTATTTTGCCATTTAGTTTTAAGTTTATTTAATTCATTTTCATATCCATCTAGTCTATAGGTAAAGTCGGCTGCTAGCTTGCCGGATTTGATAAGCTGACGTTGGGTTTCAAGCAAGTTTTGCACTTCCTTTAGTGCTGTTTCAGCTTCGCTTTGGGCTTGAACCATTGGTGTTGTACTTTCCCATTTTCTATTCCCTATTACCTAGCTAGCTTTCTATTTGAGACTTTGCATTATCTGCTTCCACATTTCCATCAATTATAGATCCAACCTGAGTGAAGATAAAGTTAACAGTTATTAGGGGCGCGATCGCGCGATTGGTTATGATTCTATTTGAGCGATCGCATCCACTGCTTCCACCTCCCCATAGATAACAGACATAATTCCTGGTAAGTATTGATCCATCATCATCACGTTGGCATAAACCAACTGTTTTATCAGCGCCGAACTGAGACTGTCGCCTTCAACATCAATACTGGTTTTGTAGCGAATTTCCCCATCTTCAAAGTCCATTTCAAAGTTGCCGATAATCATCCCACAGTTGGCTCTAGTCAGAAACTCTGCGATCGCCATTCGCTTGTTTTCTGGTGTGTTGACGGGGCAAACTGAGTAAAAGACCAATTGCTTCTGTTCAACTCTTGCTTTGGCGTAGCAAGTCCATTTTCCATTTTCGCCCTGGAAAACCATCTGCAAGAGTGGCTCTCCTTCAATCTGGACGAAAGGCCATTCATCTTCTGTGAAGAAATTGACAATTTCTGCAAAAAATTGTTCGTTTGTGGGAGTGGAGTTGAAACTGGCTTCTACTTCCTGAGCAAATGTGCTGGACACGCGCTGGGCTAACCCATCCAAACTGACATTAGCCAATTGTTTGAAATAATTGGTCATTTCCTCAACCATCTGGGAAGTAGCTTCCTGTGTCACCGCAGGCAGATTGGCTTGTATCGATTCTTTGAAGAAATTGGCTATAGCATCATTAATTTGGTCGCCCTCACCCTCTGTGGCTGCTTGGACAAAAACCGATGCAGTCATATCAGCCCAGAGAGTGCGGTAGCCCGTCTCACTGGACTCCTGTTGTTGCTTGACGGATAGTGCTAACCAACTCTCGGTAGATAGCAATGGGTTTTCGGGTTGTTCTTGACTCAGATTTAGGATATAGGTTGCAGCCTCGTTAGCGTTTGTAGCCTGTTCTATCGGCTGTGGCAGCAAATTTGGCTGTAGACCGATTTCGATTTCGATGTCGGATGAGGGCAGGAAGTTGCCAGCCGAGAGGGGGCGGCGCACTTCTGGCTTGAGGTTGAATAATGCCTCGGTGTCGATGCGCTGGTAGAGTTGTGGGTTTACTTTGAAGGTGAAACGACACTCGATTACTTCGTCATCTTGCTTGATCAGAGATAGAGATACTGCGCGAAGGGTTAGGGGGGATTGGGAGCGATCGCGTAGGGTTAAATCGCTATCGAGTTGATAACTTTCAGTCTTTGTGGTCATGCTGGTTATCCTTGACCTGATAGACCTTTGAATTCTCCATACATGGTGAGTTTGGCCGATGAGCGTGGAGATGGCTCAATCTCCACCAGCTAGTTCTTAGTCTTTGAGAATGATGAAGTATCAGCTTCAGGTCAAATCAGTACAAAAGAAGTTCTTTATTGAAAGATTAGGTATGGTCATTTTGTCAGCTTTTCTGACTTTCCTCGAAAAGTTGATACGTTCTTCTTCTCAGACTAACGATTAGCGCTTTATCCTCCACTGTCAGGTCTTCTCCTTTCTCTTTAGCGTCATCTTCCATATCATTGATTAACTGATAAAGGTCATAGACTGTTCCCTCTCCCTTGAGGCTACTCCCTCTTAGCTTTTCGACATGTTGCACAAACTCCTCTTCGGATACCTTTTCTACATCATCTTTTCCAAACATGACTCTGCTTAGGTACTCCATCCCATAGTCGAATCCACCTGTCTCAAAATTGTATTTGAGGACAGTCATCCCACCATCTTTAGTAGAGACTACCTTGATGGGGCGTTCAACCACAATGTAGTACTCTGGTAAATCCGCTTCCATAGTTTGTTTCTCTTCAAGTTATCTGGGATTTTCCCCCAGTGCACGCTTCAAGGCATCGTCGTACATTTGCTGTGTTTGTCTTTTTATGGCAGCTTCTATGGCTGTCTCCTGTGTTGTAAGTGCTCTACTCGCTTGTTCAGCAAGAGTTTCCATAGTGCGAATCACATCATATAGATCGTGTTCTATTGCAGCAACTTCATCAAATTGCTGAAGGTGTAGCCGAAATTCAGCTATGTGCTTGTTAGTCATCTTAAGATTCATCAGGATGTCACGATAACCGCTGCCTTGAGGTTTAATAAAACGATCCTTAATTTGAGCAATGTCAATCGTAGGGAGACTTTCGATCTCGCGCCTAATCTGATCGAGTGCGGCGTACAGATCGTCAAGTGAATTGAACACGATCTTACTACCTGCGATATCTACTAGTCTGGAAGCATTCGCACCTTCCTTCTCGTATTCCAGCACCTTATCCAGAGATCGCTCTCGCCCTTTAAGCCCCTTCCGGAAACCTGGCTTGCCACCCGTAATTTCAGCTAGCCTTTCTGTTAGCGGTCGCAGTTCTTGGTCTGCCTCCTTGGCTTGCCTGTACAGTTCATCCAGGTATTCATCTCTACTTAGTTGTGGGTCGTAACCTGGTTGTGTTGGTTTTTCACGCGGGAGTGTGGTTTGGATCTCTTCACTAATCTGTCGTTGATTGGGAGTGAGTGGAGTGTCTTTTGGAGTTCTAGTTCCGACACTTGCCAAGTTTTCAGCACCTTCTTTACTCACATCATCCAAGGCTTGCTGTAATGTATTAACTGCCTCCGGATTCTTTGCTAGCTTTTCAAACAGCGCTGGACGTTCTATTAATAACCGTCTCAATCTTGGATTCTGTGCCGCTACCTCAGCCGTCTTGAAGGCTGCCAGAATCTCATCATCTGTTTTTGTGGCAAGGTTTCTCAACCCTTTTGAGCCAAGCAATTCATGTAAGTAAAGAAACTTCTGAGAACCTGCCTTGCCTTCTACTACTTGCTGAAGGCGAGGTAGCACTTCTTGTAGACCTTCAACGTCTTTACTGGCTACATTCCTAATGCCAACAACAATTGCATCCTGTTCGTTGACTTTGACAACTTCGCCAACTTTCGGACGGCGGCTTCCTTTTGGCAGCTTTGTGGACTCGACAAACTCAACAGAGCCATCCGCCAGCAACACCCACGGATTGATGTGTCCTAGAAGCTGGATTCGGAATCCCTGCCGCCGAATCTTGAACTTGTTGAAACGCAACTTGCCCACAAGCCGACTTGCCAGGTCATCCAGCGACTTCGCGCCTTTGGCAAATCCACCTTTGACCCCAGAGAGCATAATCTTGCCATTCTTGAGAGCCGTTTTCGCTCCCTTGGCACCAATCTGACCCAACTCTTTGACACTCTTGACAGTTGCCTTGACTGTGTTCTTAGCCGCTCCTGTCGCCGCCTTCGCAGTTCCCTTAAGACCACCCTTGATTGCCTTGATAACCGCACCAGCATTGAACAGCAGGGCAAAGACTAACTCAACGGCACCAGCAGCCAAACCACGAGCTAAACTCTTGGCAGCGCCACCAATGTTACCCGCCCAGCCCTGGCTCAAGTAATTGCCGATATGCCCCGCAATATTTGCCAGCGCTACACCACCCATCACGACAGCTACCACCTGCATGAGCGCTGGTAGTGCTGCCATAATTGCACCACCCGTCAGGATGTTAAGACCGACAAACGCCGCTAGGGCTGCGATCGCACCCGCCAGCAATTTGGGCCAGTTAGCAGAGAACCACTGCTTGACACCTTGTATCATCTGGTGAGACATATACTTGGCTCGCTGCCCCACCGAAAGCGGCCCAATCGTCTTCATATTCGCGGGAATATCGCCCTGCTGGGCTGGCTTACCTTGTTTCTGGGTTCCCTCCGCACCTTCCGGCTTTTGCGCCATCATCTCTTGGAGTTTCGCCTCAGCAGTTTGCTCGTCATCGCAACACCCACCGACAGCCTTTTCACCCCCTGCGGCAGCACCCGCGGGTGCATTGCCCTCTGTCTCTCCTCCAGCCAATTCTGCCTTAATTGCCTCCATCGAGTTTGCAGGGTCATTCGACTCACCAAACTCAACGTCCCCACCCTGCTGAAGATTCAGCGAAGCGATGAACTCTGGGTCAACATCAAACGGCGCAACAGAGTCTAAAGCAAAGTCATCTTCTGCAAACTGAGTCTTGTTCAACAGCGCTGCTTTATCGTCGCCACCCTTTGCTGTAGCCTCGCCGCCCTTCGCCGTTGCTGGCGCGTCGCACTTGGCACAATCTTCCTTAGAACGCTCAAAAGGCAATGGCTCCGTAAGATTCATCCCCAGGACTTCCTCGGATAGCTGCCCCATAAAGTGACCGGGCATCTGCTTCGCCGCAGCCACCAAGTTACCCAACCCCTCCAAGAGTTTCCTGAGAGCCTCAATAACTTTGCCAATGGCGTCGAAAGCAGCATTGTAAAGTGCTTGGATACCTGCTAGCAAAGTATCCAAAGCTTTTGCCAGGAAATCTAGAGCAGCTTTAACACCTTTCTTCAACAAATCTGCCGCAGCGTTAACCGCTTTTACAGCTGCTTTAATAGCTTTATCAATTTTGCTGTTGATTTTCTTAGCTATCTCTGGGAAAGCAGCAAATACGACGTTAACCAATCCTTTGAGAATCGTTCCCAAACCCTGAATTAACCCAACGATCGCTTTACGTGCCAGGTCGATAACAGCCGTTGCCAATTTTATCGCTTGCTCGAAGATAAATTTGACCGCCTTGCGGAGATTATCGTAGATAAAGTTGACCGCTTTTTTAAGACCGTCAATGACAGCAGTAGCCGCCGATTTGACCCAACCCAAGAAACCGCCTGACTCTTTTTCGGATTCTCCCTTTTTCTGGTCGGCTTCTTTTTCGGCTTTCTGTTTTTCCTGTTCGGCTTTCTTTTCCGCCTCTGCTATGTGTTTGGAAGCTTCTTGCTCTCCTTTCTGTTTCTCCTGGTCAATTTTTTTCTTTTGGTCTTGTGTTGCCTTTCCTGCTTTATCTTGATAATCCTTTTCAGCCTTGGTGAGTTCTGTTTGCCACTCCTGTTTCGAGGCTTGCACCTCAGACTTCGCCAACTGCTGTTCTTTCAGTTGTTTTTGCTTAGTTTCTTGATTCAGCTTGGCAATTTCCTTATCCGAATCTGTCTTAGCTTTGGCTGTGTCTTTATCAAACTTCTGCTTGCCAACAGTATATTTTTGCTGTTCTGCACCGATACGTTCTTTCAGTGCAGGAGCAAGGGATTGATTAAGTTGACCCGCCACCTCACCAGGAACCACGGGTACTTTGCCTTTGTTGCCCCCAGGAGCCTTTGCCGCTGAGAGTGCTTTACTCGCCTGAAGTGTTTCCTTGCTGTCTTCGGGGAAGATATTATTCTCACCAAAGTCTTGGTTAATTTCTTTCGCAGCTTCTGCCTTTTTCTTGCTTACTTGCTCCTTGGATTGACGTTGTTCTAAATCCATTTGTGCAGGGTCAGCGTCACCCGTCATATCAACCGTGGGAGCCTTCCCTAGCTTAGTGCTAACTTGACTGCTGTCGAGTCGCACACTTGCCAGTTCATTTTGAGCGCTGCGAGCCAACTGAGGGTCGGATTGACCTGCTTGCTCGCTTTTTGCGCCGCCATTCCCAGCCGCAGGAGGTTTTCCAACATTCCCACCAGCTAGCTGCGTAGCTTTGATGGGTCGAGGCGGAGGTGCTTCTTTGACCTGGATTTTAGACCCCTTTGCGGCTTGACCGGATTTCTGTTTTGCTCCCGTAGCAGGCGTTTCCTTATTTCCAGCAGCTGCTGTTCCTTTGCCTTTAGCTTCTTTAGACCCGGATTTCTGAGCGGGCAACCCTGTCGGTGCGGGAATTTTAGGTAAACTTTGTTGGAGTTGTTGTTTTTGTGCCTCCAACGCCCCAGCCGAAGCTGCTTGCGCTTGCCCGTATGCCGCAGGCGCACTGGTTGGCGGTGTATTTTTTAGCTGTTCTAGAATCTGACCAGGGTCGGCTTTAGCTTGAATTTGGGCGCCTACCCCCGTCGCTAACTTATTTTGAATTTCGGGAGTCTTACTGGAGAGTTTCTTCGCCTGAAGTGGTTGTTTCTCCTCTTCTTCTGGCTTGGGTTTTCGCCGCACCGCCGCACCCTGCTGAATTGTATGCGTCAATTCATGCGCCGTCAATTCATTCTTCCCCGGAGACTTGCCCGCACCAAAGTAAATATCGCTACCATGAGCAAATGCCTGCGCCCCCAAATCCTTGTTCATTTGGACAGCAGTGGAGTCGGTATGCACCCGCACTGAGCTAAAATCAGCACCAAAGCGCGGCTCCATGAAACTACGTACATCATCGGGTAAAGCACTACCTCCACCCTTAGAACCCGCGAGCCGGTTTTCTACGCTGGGAGAAGCCTGAGAACTCCCATCAGATGCTCGTTGCAACCCTGACTTCATCTGGACTTCTTCTTCGTCCCCTGACGAGCGTTGTACCAGTGGAGTAATGGAATTTACCAGAGGCTGCATCTGGACTGCTTCTGTTTCTTCCTCGGTTTGACGTTGAATTGGTTGCTTTATGGCTGAGTCTGGCATGGTCATGACTTTCGCCGCCATGCTGTCAGCTTCTTGTTCGTATTTATCTCCCGGTGCGCCAACGGTTAGTTTGGTTTGAATTGATTCGTTGTTTTGCTCTTCTTTTTCTTCTTGTTCGCATTCACTACACTTAGCCTGAATTGCCCCCTCTGACTGCATTTGGAGAGATTCATTTGATTCTTCCCCTTCCTTCTCATCAGAGGTTTCTTGACGCTGAATTCCTCCTGGGTAAGTGCTGGAAGCTCCCCCTCTAGATGGCGCTTCTATAGAAATATTTCGCCAATTAAAGCTTGCACGGGCGATTTTTGGCTGTTGTGCTTGCCCGTCGGTCGATATCGTTGAATTGCCAGATTCCTCTGCGCTTTTTTCTTCTGTTGAGCCTGAAACCTGACGCCCGATGGCTGGCGCTTCTGGTTTCAAATCGATGTCTTTTTTTTCTTCCTCCGAGGCGCGTTGAATTGCACCGGCGAAAGCCTCACCACCACTACGAGAAGGCGCTTCTATAGAAATATTGCGCCAATTGAAGCCTGCACGAGCGATTTTTGGTTTTTGTGCTTCCGCGTCGGTGGATATTGTGGAATTGCCAGATTCCTCTGCGCTTTTTTCTTCTTTTGGATCTGTTTCCTGTTGGCGTTGAATCGGTTGAGGGGAAGCGTCACCACCAGTACGAGAAGGCGCTTCTACAGAAATATTGCGCCAGTCAAACCTAGCACGAGCGATTTTGGGCTGTTGAGCTTGCTCGTCGGTTGATATCGTTGAATTGCTTAATTCAAGAGCGCTTTTTTGTGCTGAATCTGCTGCAACCTGATGCCCAATTGCTGGCGCTGGTTGTTCCTGTTGGCGTTGAATGCCACCAGGCAAAGACATCCCATCGCTACGAGAAGGCGCTTCTATAGCAATATTTTGCCAATTCAAGCTACGACGAATAGTTTTTGGTTGAATCCCTTCTAATTCCTTCGATATGTTTGAATTGCTGCCAAAAGATTCATATCGCTCATCAGTAAAAGGCCGTTGTTGAAACAGGGGCGAACTTTGTTGAGTAGTCTGGGATGGCGTCGCTGAGTTTTTATTTTGGGCTGGTACTCTTTCACTCATTGCCTAATTCCTCCAGGCACTGCCAGTAATTGCAGATTGCAGATTGCAGATTTGAGCGAGACTACGCAAAGAAACCGGGTTTCTATGAAAAATCGTCGCTTTGAAACCAGATATCTACGCAGAAACCCGATTTCTAGGTCGCCCAAGCGTAAGTCCTGTTGCAATTTTAGTACTAAAATTAACCTTAACCGCCAATCATTACACTAAAACAGCCAGCTGTAATTTTATTTGGTGGTCCAAGTGCTTCCACAATTGTATCTCCTACGCGACAAGCGGGAAGCCCGTTAATCAAAACTGTAGCACTACCATCAATTACAACGCCGGGGCCATGTGGGGGAACGGGCAAAGGTGTAGCGCAATTATGGATATCTGCCCCACCCGCACTGCTAGTAATTGTACTGCTCATGCTTGCAGCAGCCGTTGCTTTAGTTGTTTCTTCCGCCGTTTTAGCTGCTGGCAATCCAGGGGTTCCTGCGGCTGCTAGGGTGGCTGCTTCGGCTGCTTTAATCGCTGTGTCGCTAATTCGTTTCGCCGATTGTATTGCAGCTGCTGACGCTAAAGGAATTCCCCGCCAAGCTGGTAAATTGCCTATCAATACATTAGGGCTACCAGGCCCTCCGGTTAATACAGGTGGGAGAGGATGGGCTACGGGATCGGTAATTCTAGCTGCTGGTTTTCCCATACAAAACTTCCTTAACTTTTAGTCACATTCCAGAAACCCGGTTTCTTCGTATATATCTAATTGCTAAACCGAAGATTTTTGGAGAAACCGGGTTTCTTTGGCTCGCCAAAATTCCTTAACTTTTAGTTCAGTTTAATCATGCTACCTTTGATGGTAATGATGCCATTGGCATTGATATCAATATTGCCCTTTGCTTCTATTTTCAAATTGCCCTTAGAACTCAAAGTGATAGTGGCATTGCTGTCATCCAAACGTAATTTATGACCGCCCTTAGTTTCAATTTCTACAAACTTTTGACTGTCATTAATGCGTAATTTATGACCCTCTGCTGTCTCAATATAAGCGCCTTTCTTACTACTACCTTTATCCTCCTCCACAAACTGAATTTTATGCCCGACGCGGGTTTTAAATGTCCGCAGGCGCACCTTGCCATCAGCAACGTCATCTTTTACCGGATTGGGCGTTGCATCTTTGCCGTTCCAAACTCCACCAATGACGTAAGGACGATGAATATCCCCGTGTTCAAATGCTACCAGCACTTCGTCATTGATTTCTGGCAAACAATCAAATCCTCGCTGATTTCCAGCGCCGATGGCTACTACTCTAGCCCAATTGCTGGCGTGTTCTTCTGTTAGGGTAGGAAACTTAACTTTAACTCGACCCCAACCTTCTGGGTCTTGATTATCGGTAACAATTCCTACCATTAAAGTTTGCCCTGGTTGCAAGTGATTTGCTGGGGAAAGTGCGGTTAAAAGGTCGCCTCCCCGCAATCCCCGCACGCTGAATTCTGTAACGTATACTCGCTCGTGATAGGTATGACGAGTTTCGGTAACGTAGTATTCGCCGCTGTGCTGTCCCATGTCTTCTAATTTGACGATGCGTCCCGGTCTAATTTCGGTATTTCCTTCAGCTTTGGCATCGGCGTAGATAAATTGTCCCCCTAATTCGTCGCACAAAGCTTGTGCCATTGTATCGACTTCTTTGGGATTGAAGATGGGTTTATCTACCACAATCATTTTAGGTTTTGGCGGCTGACCTTTAAATTTACTGCTGGTATCGCTACCTTTGCCGTTATTAGTTTTAGTAATAACTTTTTCTTGGTTTTTGGTCGAGACAACGGCTTTTTTTTCCTTGTAATCCCAAGCGCGCACTTCCACTTCTTTAACTTGTTCTGAACTGGTAACTCGCACGCGGAAGCTGTGGAGGTCTTTCAACCATTTTAGAGTTATTTTTTTGTTGTCTGCTTTAGGTTTGCGGAAGTTGAGCTTTCCATCTTGAATAAACAGTTCAAAACCAATCCTATCTGCTCTTTGCCGCAGGAATTCCATGTTGGTCTGATTTTCTTGAAAAACGTAGTCGTGGGCGACTCCACTTGCATCGATTTTGCCAATTTCTATCCCGACTTCCTGCACAACTTTTTTGACAATATCGCTATCGGTCATGTTTTGAAAAGAACGGTTATAACGTCCGCGATGCAAGCGATGACCGGCATCATATCCCCGCAGGATTACTGGAGCTTGGGACCTCTCGCTAAAGAATGTTTCAATGCCTGTTATTTCGCCTTCTATAACGTTATTTTTGTTGCTTTGATTATAATCTTGAGCTTCGGTTGTGCTGGAAGTAAAACCAATTTTGACGGATTTACCAATTTGCAATAAGTCTTGGTACCGCCACTTTTCATCTTGACTTCTACCAGGAAAGTAATCGTTTTGAATCACCAAGGTAAACATTGCTGGCATGTGCAAGCTTTCTTCTACCATTACTTGCACAATATCTTCCATCAAGTTGGGAGGCGCTGGTTTACCGTCTATTTCTAATGTCGGGAGGGCGCGGTAATGGACTGAAGTCATATCTACCTCTAAATCACCAATTTTTGTTTAAGTACTTCGACGTTGATTAGCCTTTTTGCTAGCAGCACTGCGGTTAGTCAAACTATCTTTTTGACGGTTTGTTTGGTTAGACTTCGGAGCGCCTAAAGGGCCGTTTTCTTTAGGTTCATCAGCTTCTTTGAGCGTCAGACTGTCTATGATAGCGCGTACTGGCGTCCCATCTGGTAAAAACATGGTGAGTTTGTAATTGAGTTTTTCGATAAAACAACGCCGCAAGTAAACTTGTTTTCCCCACATGAATTGATAGATAGGTGGACGTTCTTTTCCCGAAACAAATTCAACGGCTTTTCTGAAGCTATTAATGTATTTCTTTACGACATCATCTCCGTCTTCGTAGGTATCAAACAATATTTTGTTTATGGTAATTTTGTAAGCTTTTGTATGGGAAAAGCTGACTTTTGGCTGTCCTTTATCCTGGGTGCGCGCGCCTGGACTTTCCGATGTTTCAACAACTCCCTCAAACACCAATTCGGTGGGATTGAACATAAATTCGATGGGGGGGACGCCATCATCGGATATCAATACCGCTTTGACTAAATTGCCGGATTTATCTGATAGTGGTGCTGAAGTTCTCATCGGTGGCATATATTCTCCTGTATTGGGTGATTTATTTTACCAATTTACACGACCTGAGTAGTACCCTCCCTGACGTTCTCGATCTATTTCTAATCGCTGTCGAAGTTGGTGATAGACTTCCCTGGTGAGTTTCTGCAATTTATCGTCAGCTGGGGAAACTTCCCCTGGGTTATCTGCCGTTTTCTGTCCTGGGGTTGACTTTTTTGGCGCTGATTTAACTTTGGTAGAAGTTCCGTAAACGGATGTAATATTACTTAACCAAATTGGAGAACCTACGCTGCCTTTACCTTGACGTTCTAGATCGATTTCTAACCGCTGCCGCAATAAGGTGTAAACTTTTTGGGCAAGCATTTCTAATTGCTCATCTTCTATTTTAGAGTCTTTGCGAGCCGTATTTGCTGTGGGTTGTTGGGAAATTTCTTCCCTAGCATCTGGAGTGGAAGTATCGGAAATGTCAGCAGCGGACGATTTGGTGCTAATGGGGGAGGAAAGTGAATAAGTCTCCGGTTCAAGTAAGGATAAAGGTGCAAATTCATCTTCTGGTTTTTCAGATGGAATGTTATCTGGTGTTGTTGTGGAATTTTCACCTAATAATTCGGATCTGCTTGACCATGAATTCGGTATATCTTGAGACGGCGTGGATTCGTCTTCAGTCACCGCAGATGAAAAACTTTGTTTCCCGTTGGAATCAGAAAATGAGGGGGAGAGCAAATTGTTTGCGTTATTGAGAGGTTTGGATAAACCTAATGGTTTGATATCAGCTATATTTTCTGTATAATTGTTGTTTGTTTCACCCAGTAATTCGGAGATATTTGACCAAGAATAGGGTATACTTATAGCAGTTGATTTTGGTTCGGTATCGGTAGAGCGGGAAATGTTTGGTAAGTTATCTCGCTCGGTAATAGATGATGTTGGTGTTTCTGGATAAGTGGAGGGGGATTTTTCTATAAAATCAGATACAAGTTCGGAAGGTATAAAATCTGATTGTTGAGCTAAAGGTTTTGAAGTTACTAAAGGTTTGAGAATATTTAAACTGGGATTTTCCAAGGGAGGTTGGATAATATTTTGCCCTGGTTCCTGAATCTCTTCTGTAATAGAACTTGGAGAGTCTTGTTTTGACCCGATTGCTTTGGAGAATGCTGCTGCTTTCGCTGACGAAGAGGATGTCGCTGTTGCAGATATCTCTGGTGTTTCTCCCATAGATGGGACATCAGCTGTTGGCGATTCTTTGGAATCAATTGCTGTGGGGGATGTTGCTGTTGCGGATATCTCTGGTGTTTCTCCCATAGATGCGAGATCGGCAGTTGGCGATGCTTTGGAATCAATTGCTGTGGGGGATGTTGCTGTTGCGGATATCTCTGGTGTTTCTCCCATAGATTCCAGATCGGCAGTTGGCGATTGTTTTGACCCGATTGTTGTGGCGGATGTTGGTGCGACCGCTGACGAAGAGGATGTTGCTGTTGCGGATATCTCTGGTGTTTCTCCCATAGATGCGAGATCGGCAGTTGGCGATGCTTTGGAATCAATTGCTGTGGGGGATGTTGCTGTTGCGGATATCTCTGGTGTTTCTCCCATAGAT
>NZ_BLAY01000007.1 GCF_020521235.1 Microseira wollei NIES-4236
GGCACGGCAATCTCCAGATTGTGGGTGTGAAGACTTTGGTGATCGATGCCGTGCCCCTACTGACTGGGCACGGCAATCTCCAGATTGTGGGTGTGAAGACTTTGGTGATCGATGCCGTGCCCCTACTGACTGGGCACGGCAATCTCCAGATTGTGGGTGTGAAGACTTTGGTGATCGATGCCGTGCCCCTACTCAACGGGCACGGCAATCTCCAGATTTTGGCTGTGAAGATTTTGGGGATCGCTGCCGTGCCCCTACTCAACGGGCACGGCAATCTCCAGATTGTGGGTGTGAAGATTTTGGGGATCGCTGCCGTGCCCCTACTCAACGGGCACGGCAATCTCCAGATTGTGGGTGTGAAGATTTTGGCGCTCGATGCCTTGCCCCTACTCAACGGGCACGGCAATCTCCAGATTGTGGGTGTGAAGATTTTGGGGATCGCTGCCGTGCCCCTACCACTCGTATTCCAGCTCGCCTTTTTCAATTTTTTCCAGGATCAGGGTTCTGTACAATTCCAATTCTTCAACGGAAATCTTGCCGTCAGCCCATTCTGCTGCCTTAATCGTTTCTAGTTCTTGTCGCGTCACCTTGCCATCCGCTGTGGCACGCTCGATCGCCGCTTTGAGTTTTTCCAGTTGTCGGATTTCTTCGGCTGTGGGGTTTTTGGCGTTGGGGCGTGAAATTTTCATCGTGGCTTCCCTCCAACGAGTTTGAGTCTATCTTATGACCCCTAGTCCGCGATCGCGAAAAGCTTAACTGGGATTTAAACTATTTATTTGCGCCCCTTTAATAAATACGCCATCATTTCTCCTTTGCCTTTGACCGCGATCAGACCCCGTTCTTGCAGCCAAAAACGATCGCGCAATCGATCGTAGGTATCCTGGGTTACCTGAATCTCACCCGGTATCCCGTGAGATTCCATGCGGCTAGCTGTATTGACCGTATCCCCCCAGAGGTCGTAGATAAACTTTTTAACACCAATCACCCCCGCCGTCACGGGGCCGGTATGAATCCCAATTCGCATCCTAAAATTTTGACCAGTCTCGGCGTTAAACTGAACCATTGTGGCTTGCATGTCGAGTGCCATTTCCGCCACCGCAAGGGCGTGATCCGGTTTGGGGAGGGGAATACCTCCCACTACCATGTAAGCATCTCCGATCGTCTTGATTTTTTCTAACCCGTGTCGGTCGGCGAGATAGTCAAACTCTGAAAAAATCGCGTTCAGCATATGAACCAATTCTGTGGGCGAGATGCGAGTTGATAGTTCTGTAAAGCCAACGATATCGCCAAACAGAACGCTTACTTCAGCAAAGTGTTCGGCAATCGTTCTTTGATCCTTTTTCAGGCGTTCGGCAATCGTGGCGGGTAAGATATTCAACAGCAAGCGATCGGTTTGTTGCTGTTGATAGCGCAGTGCTTCTTCTGCTTGCTTGCGCTTCATATACTGACCGATTTGGCTACCAATCGCCGCCATCACCTGGAGCAAATCTGCATCGGGTGGTTCGACTTCGCGACCAAAAAATGTCATCACCCCCAAAACTTCACCGTTTCCCATGATGGGAAAACCCAAAGCCTCGTGCAATCCCTGTTGCGATGCCAAACTCGCGAGGGGAAAGTTGGCATCATCCACCACATCGGTCATCCACAAGGGGGAACAATTCTGCCAAACGCGACCAGCTAATCCTACACCCAACTCAAAGCTACTATGCCAGGTAAGGTTGGCAAACTCTGAGATGGAAACTGATGGTTTTACCCACTGTTGGGCGCATCGCAATAAGATCGGAATCGGACAACTTTCCCCTGCATTCGCTGGTGGAATTGCCTGCTGATTGGGTATCCACAGTTGACCCACATCCCATCCCAAATGTTCGCAAAGCGCTGATAAAATTTTTGGCGCGGCGACAGAAAGCGTGGCAGACTCGGATAAGCTGCGGGTTATGGCATACTGCGCCGCCTTGCGCTTTTCGGCGCGCAGGCGTTCGGTGATATCTCGACCGACATAAACAAAATCGGTAATCCCCTCGATTTCTGTCTCAATTGCGGAACAAGAAAAGGCCACGTCAATTTTTTTGCCGGTTTTGGTTTTACAAACGATTGTTAAATCTTTAAATACTTCATTTTGTTGCCCGTAACGCGATTCAATCGCTTGCAGCAATATTTTTCCATCTGATGCGATCGCTGAAATTGGCTGGTCGATTAATTCCCCTTCGCTGTAGCCAAACAAATCTATAGCCGCTTGATTGACTGTTTTGATATTTCCCAAGTTGTTGGTCACTAACAATACTTCTGCCATCGCATTAATAATGCCATCCAAGTAATGCTTCGCCGCAGCCATTGCACTGGCTAACAAACTGGTTTCATTGTATCCCTGGACTAAGTTTTGCTCCAAAACCATCTGTTTGGTTACATCTTCAATTAAAAAAAACAACCGTTCTTGCAACTTTTCTTCACTATATTTATCGCTGACAATTAAAATATCCACATACAGGGGATTGTGCGGGTCTAACAACCGACCAATCGCTTTTAAATTGAAACTTTTCTCCCGACCTTCAAGCACGTCGATCAGGATCTCTTCACACCCGAACAGTTCCGGAAAGCCAAATCGGACATCTTGCCCCAGCTTCACCTGATTCGGATCGTCGGCGAAGCGTTCCACACCCTCAGACATTTCTAGAATGTTGAATTCCCGGTCTACTGCCAAGTATTCCAGGTTCCGGTTTGGCAATAAGTGAGTTAATAGTTGCTTGACGAGGGTGTTCATTAGGTGTTATTATTTTAGTATCTATTTTTTCATAATATATCAATCTAAGAGTATTTTTTTTAGCGATGGCTCTACCTACAAGCGCTCGTTAATTCTCGAACAACATAGACAAAATCTTGGCATTCGTTAAATTCTGTTTGAATAGTTGAAGGGGAAAAGGTGACGGCAATTTTTTGACTATTTTTTGTTTTCAGATCTTTTAAAAATTTGCTATTACAGGTTTTATGGGCTATTTTCTCATCAGCGACGAGGGTTAATATCGGTTGAGCAATTAATTCTGCCTCCCCATACCCAAACAACTCTAAAGCGGCTAGATTAACTGTTTTTATCTTTCCCGAACTCGTCGTCACGAAGGCTTCAGGCATTGAGGTGAGAATTTGATTCAGGTAATTTTTGCAGGCATCTAAGGCAATTGATTGCCGAGTTGTTTCACGAATTGTCTGTGCTAAATATTGTTCTGAAATCATTTTTTCCGTCACATCTTCCAACAAAATTATCAAATTCGGTTGAAAAGACTTTTCATTTCGCTCTGAAACCCTAGCAATTCCTGTTAATTCAAAAATATCCTGCCTTGCTGGAAGCACAGCGGTTAAAATATCTTCAAACCCAATCAGTTCGGGAAAGCTGTCGCGGATATCTTTTCCCAGCTTCACTTGGGTAGCATGTTCGGCAAACTGTTGAACTTGCTGGGATATGTCTTTGATGCTGAAGTTTTCATCCACTACCAGGTATTCCATTTGGCGTGGTTTTGAAGCGTGGTTGAAAATCTGATCGAGTACCCAGTATTTCATAGTAGTAATGGAATAGTTCAAGAAAGTCCTTGACTCAAGGGTATCGTGACTGTAAACTTAGTGCCCACTCCTACTTCGCTCTCCACTGCAATTTTGCCCCCGTGCAAGTCTAAAGCTTGCTTGACAATTGATAAACCGAGTCCGGTTCCGGGAATTTTACCTACATTTTTCCCTCGATGAAACAACTCAAACAATTGTTTTTGGTCTTCTGAAGTAATGCCAATGCCCTCGTCTTTAATTTTAAAAATTACTGATTGCTCCTGATAATTTAGGTCAAAATAAACGGTGGTGCCTTCAGGAGAATACTTCACCGCATTCGAGAGTAAATTTGTCAGGATGTGCCGCAGCAGGTTTTCATCCATACAATGAAAAAAGGGGGTAAAGTTGCTTTCCTTTCCCCCTTCATTGTCGTTATTAATGGCAAAAATAATTTGGCGTTTGCCCCCCGCCGCCAGTTTTATTTGTTCTACTAATTCATTGCAGAATTTTATTAAATCGATGGCTGCTGGATTAAATTTTAATTTGCCTGCTTCTGCTTTGTTGATGACCAACACATCTTTTAATAGCTCGGTCATTTGGTTAGCGGCTGTTTTAATGTTCTCAATATATTCGAGGTTTTCTTCTGGGGTTGATTCAGTACCGTAGTGTTCGAGTAAGGCAACGGACATGAGTATACTGTTGAGTGGATTGCCAAATTCATGGGTGACCATTGAGAAAAAGCGGAATTTTAATTCGCTGAGTTCTTTTTCTTTAGCCAGCGCCTGACGAATTTCTGCTTCCGCTTGCTTGCGCTTGGTGATGTCCCGACCAATATAAACAAAATTGTGTAACTCTTCTATATCGGTTTGAATAGGAGAACGGGAAAACCCTAAGATAATTTCTTTGCCTGTTTTGGTTTGACAAACTACTTCTACATCTTTAAATATGCTTTTTTTAGGTGCGTCAGGTTTTTGCACAACCTTCGATAAAAAAATTTCATCGGGTATTAGCGTCGAAATATGTTGATTAATTAACTCTTCTTCCCTATAACCCCACAAATCTTTGGCGGCTATATTAACTTTTTTTATATAACCCGATTCAGTTGTGACTAACAATATATCTGTCATCGCGTCGATAATTTTATCGATGTATTCTTTGTACTGAGCTAGGGTACTTGATAAAAGACTTGTTTCCCGGATTGTCTGTGCTAAACTTTGCTCTAAAAGCATTTTTTCACTCACATCTTCAAAAATGATAAATATTTCGCTTTCTGAATCTTTTTGATTTTTCCTGAATAAAACAGAAATATCAATGTAGAGAGGAGAATTTGGTTCGGAAAATCGTTGAATTCCTTTTAACTCGAAACTCTTCATTCGTTCATCAAAGATGGCCATCAGGATTTCTTCAATTCCAATAAATTCTGGAAAGCCGAGGCGGATATCTTTTCCCTTTTTTACCTCATGAGGAGAATCAGCAAAGCGTTGCACTGCCAAGGAAGTTTCTTGTATTTTTAATTCTCGATCGAGCGTGAGGTAATCCATAATTCTAAGCAGATTCAACGATGCGGTAACTTAATTTTTCAAAAAGCTCGTCAACATGGATTCCGGTTTTGGCGGATGTGGGATAGGTTTGTATCACTCGCTCGTGGTCGTTGAATTGATAATTGAAAAGTAGTTTTTCTACTTTCTCTTCATCTACCAGATCGGCTTTATTTAAAGCAATAACAATAAACCCTTTGGGATTTACGGATAAAAACAGCTGAATATGCTCTGGAATCCGATCTAAGGTTTCCTGACGGCTGAAATCGCCAACGATGACGGCGCCAGCGGCACCTTGCAGATAGGTGGGAGCGATCGCTTTAAATTTGGTATGACCTTCAATATCCCAAATCAGCAACTGCACGTTCAGCTGATCTTGCTGTTTTATGTCGGCTAATTCCACCGTTTTGCGGGAAATCTTGACTCCCACCGTTGAAAGATACTTATCGTTGAACTGGCGTTCTACAAAGCGACGAATTAAGCTGGTTTTACCCACCCCGAAATCGCCAACCATACAGATTTTTTTGGATATTGCTGACATGACTTAATTGCTCTATTTTATCTGACAAAAGCTTACTATCATATCACTTATTATCCGCTCTTGCTTAATATTTTATTTTTATTTAATTGCTGGAACTGGCGTCAACGCCTCGAACCGCACAACGCGGCTTCTGGCGGCCTCTCGCTCCGGATCGACATCGAGGGGGGGTTGAGCGGTTCCAGCTATCAGTAAGCGCTTGGGGGCGATGCCAGCGCGGATGAGAGCATCTCGCACGGTTTTGGCTCGTTCCAAGGATAGGCGCTGGTTTTCTGGCAGGGTGCCGGTGCGATCGCTATGCCCGATTATTTTTAGATTTATTCCTGTATTTTTGCTGAGAATATCCTTAACTTGGTTAATTTTGTCACCCGCATCTGGGAAAGTTAATTCAGCAGAACCCAATTCAAAATAGATGCGGGCGTCAATTTTGAACGGCTGTAGCTGGACGGTGTTGGTCACAGATGTAACACCGGGAATTTGAGCAAACGCTTGGGTAATTTTCTGGGCATCGGTAAAAGAGTTGACAGTCCCGGACAAGGTCACTTTACCTGCATTGTATTGCGCCGCGATCGCCATGCCGTTAGTTTGATTGAGAACAGATGTCACCCGTTTAACTTCTGCACCTGCTAAGACCGGATCGGGAGGAACTTCGACGGCAACGATCTGATTGTATAACTTTAGGTTGGGTGCCGAGTCGCGGGCGATTTTTTCGGCTTTTTGGCGCAGATACTCAGTTGGCAACTTGCCAGACAGACGCAGGGTATCTCCATCCGCCTTGACGTTGAGGCGGTATACGGCTAATTCTGGGGCAGATGCTAAAGCTGCGGCGGCGTTAGCTTCGATGCGGCGGTCGATGCTGTTGCGATAGGCAAAAATTCCCCAAGGCACGAGAACCAAGCTCAAAGCTGCTAAGCTAACGCCGATCAGGGCAACTGGCGGTTTTGCTGCTTTCTGCTTGGAGGGGGTTTCTATCAACTTATCTAACATCGATCCCACCGGCGCGGGAACGTTAGCAGGATCGCCGTCAAACGACTCGATGGCTTTACCGTACTTGATGATGATAGTACTCAATGTTTGCCGCAGTTGTTTAATGAACTGTTTGGGCGGATCTCCTTTAATCACGATTGCCAGGTAGCAATATCCCGCCACTTCTAAAATGATTTTAGAATTGCCGTAGTCGATGGCATCGAGTTCGGAAATCTCTCCTGTCTGCGAGATACAATCATTGACGAAACTGCGGATAGCGGTGAGCATTCCTGCTACCATGTCTGCTTCTAGTCTCTGCTCTCCAGACATCTGGACTTCTGAAATTACCAGTCCAGAAGTTTTGTGAATTAAAAAGATAGCTTGGACGGTAAAGGGTATTGATTCTTTGAATATTAGTTCTCCCTCAGAAACTCCTTGCACTTTGGCGCGGATTTTGCGGCTAATTCCTTGTACGCTAAAAGCATTGGAGACTTTTTCGTTAATGTCGCGAATCGCTTCGGCTATGTATCTGGCAACGGTGCTGCCAATTACTGGATAAAGTGCGTCTACCATTGCGTCGCGTTCGAGGGCAATTTGTTCTTTGATTGCTTTGCCCATTGTCGGTGCAAGCGCTTGAGCAACTTCTTCGGGAGCATTGCTGATTTGTTGGGTAATTGCCGCCGCGATTAAAGGCGCTAAAGCCGCACTCATTGCTTCCCGGTCTTGCTCGGTTCTGCTCTCAATGATTTGATCTATGATCGGAGCGATCGCCCCTACTACTTCATCTTTAGACTCGTCTACTTTGCGACTTAAAAGTTCTGCTATCCACGGCAAAAGTAAATTTATCAACTCGCTTGGTTCGTAAATTTGATGCTCTAGATTTGCGACTTTCTGGTCTACATAAGCCACCAATTCGCGCACCTCAGATACTTCTGGCTGTACTAAAATATCTTGCAACCGCTTAAACGGATCGTCCTCGATTTCCGCTTCTTCTTCCCCGATTGCGGCTATCTCTGCCTGGTTTTCCCCCAAGGCATTCTCGATTTCTAAATTCTCTTTACTCGTTGTTGATCCCGCCACCGAAAATAACTGACTTATCAGTTCTATCGATCTATCTTCGTCGATTTCCGGCGTTTGGTTTAAATTATTTTCTTCTGGTTGGGATTGGTGATTCCAAGTTTCTTGACTGCGTTCGATTCTAGTTGGTAGGGGGGATTTTTTTTCCTTTTCCGCGTTTCCTGCATTGCTACCCTGAAGCGATGGCAACCCAATTTCTTTTGCGGGTGGCAGTGCCAACATTTGGGGTGGTTGAAACAGGTTTTTCCATGCTTCTATTTCCCCGCCTGTTTCCTCAAGCGATGAGGGTTTTAAATCCAACTCAGGTGACTCGTTCTGGTCGATGATTTTTAGTTCTACCAGCAGATCCAACAAGCCATTGATCTGGTTTAGTGCTACGGCACTTTCAACCTCTGGGGAATGGATCTCCTCTAGATTTTCTTTGGTTGTATCCATGCACTGCCATCCCTATCCTTATCCTCAAGCTTTAGCCGCCTACAATTCCCCCCACCTGTTTTATCTTAGCTCCAGATTGACTTTATGGGTTATCCTCGTCTTCCAGGACGGCAATACCGCCATAAACTTCTGTATCGGTTGCTTCTTTCAATTGGCGAACAAATTCAGTGCCTTTGATTCGCATTGCCACTTCAAACAGAATTTCTGCCATGTCATCTTTGGATACCTTGCCACTCCTCAAGGAAGAAAATTGCCGGTCTAGTTCTTCAAAAATTTGATCTCTAAGATTCCGGACATCTTCTTGGAGTCTGGCTTTAGATTCGGAAAGTTCATCGCGCAAGGAAGCAACTTGCTTATCGACGCTATCATTTAAAGCTTCAATCGTGTTAGAAAACCTTTTGTTCATGCGATCGCTCAACTGCCGCAGGTCGGCACTTTCTTCAGAAGCGGTTAAGCTGACCGCCTTAATTTTTTTATCTAAAGATTCAACCGTGAGGCGAATTTCAGCCGCGAAAGAGCTTTTGGTTTCTTCAATGCGATCGCGCAGATCTTGGCGCAGTAAAGATAAGTCCGCCTCTACCTGAGCGAGACGAGTTTCATAGTCTCGCAGTTGCGGCCCCATGAGAATATCGCGGATTTGGTCTATGTTTCCGAGTCTGTCGCGTAATGCTTCTTTTGTTACTTCAGCCATGAGAAATACCTAGTAGGGACATACAGATCAGCCATAAAACTTGGCTGTCTATCGTCAGTTTACCATCCAAGGCAGATTTAAGAATAAAGTCAGGCTAATTTTATGACTAGCGGGCAATTTTATCCTGTAATTTTGTTTTTCCTTAAACCATTGCGGCAGCATCTGGATACAGGTAAGAGGGAGAACGAAACTTAGATTCTTCGCACTCTAGAGTTTTTGCTCTCTCACTCTGGGTTGTCCCTCTCCCTGTCACTTTTACCGCTTTTCGAGTCAAGATAGAGTTAGTATGCTAATTGCTAGCCGGTATGAGTTATTGTCTTAATCCCGCTTGCCCCATGCCCCACCAGAATCTGGAGGGGACAAAGTTTTGCCGCAGTTGTGGGTCAAAATTGCTACTCAAAGACCGCTACCGAGCGATTAAACCCATCGGTCAGGGAGGTTTTGGCAGAACCTTTCTCGCCCTGGATGAAGATAAACCGTCTAAACCGCGTTGCGTTATTAAGCAATTTTTCCCCCAAGTCCAAGGTACCAGCAACATCCAAAAAGCCGCCGAATTATTTCACCAAGAAGCGATGCGCTTGGACGAGTTGGGCAAACATCCCCAAATTCCCGACTTGCTGGCGCATTTCGACCAAGATGGCTTTTCGTATCTGGTACAAGAATTTATCGCAGGATCAACCTTATCGCAAGAGTTGGCATCGAAGGGAAGTTTTAACGAAACCGAAATTCGGCAGGTATTAAACGATTTGCTCCCCGTGCTGCAATTTGTCCACTCCCAGGAGGTAATTCACCGAGACATCAAACCCGCCAATATTATTCGCCGCTCCCCCCCCAATGCAAGGGGGGGCCAGGGGGGGATCGACCCGCCCAATGCAAGGGGGGGCCAGGGGGGGATCGACCCGCCCAATGCAAGGGGGGGCCAGGGGGGGATCGTCCTGGTAGATTTTGGCGCGTCTAAAGTTGCAACCCAAGCTGCTTTACAACAAACGGGAACGACGATTGGTAGTCCCGAATACGTTGCCCCCGAACAAGCAAGAGGTTGGGCAGTATTTGCCAGCGATATTTATAGTTTAGGCGTCACCTGCATCCATTTATTGACAGGGTTATCTCCGTTTAACTTGTACGATATTCAACAAGATCGATGGGTTTGGCGGCAATCCTTGAAGCGTCCGGTGAGCGAAGCCTTGGGTAAAATTTTAGACAAAATGATCGAATCTGCAATCAATCGGCGCTATCAATCCGCTACTGAAGTGTTGAGAGATTTAAATCCACAAACCCCAGCCTCAGCTACTCCAAAACCTCCATCGCCTCCTCCAATCAAATCGTCGCCCGTTTTCGCCCCACCGCCTGCTGCTAAAGGAATTATCGACCAAGAATTAGCCGATGTGTCTTCTCAGTTTATAGGCGCTACCCCTGCTAAAAACCATCAGGAACCAGCAAATTCCCAAAAACCTTTGTCTTCGCCTAACACCAAGTCTAAAAGCCAAATCGATCAAGAATTGGAGGAATTAAGATCGCAGTTTATCGACCCAGGAAAGTGAAAAAACAGATGAGCTTCAGGTGCTTCAGGTGCTTCAGGTGCTTCAGGTGCAACTACTGTCCATAGTTCCGTTTTCGATAGCCAAATATAGACAGGCTATTTGACACGGCTTGAAGCGACTCCAACTGTTGCACGGACGCGCTCGAACGTTGGAGTTAACCGCCTTGGATGTACTACCAAACATCCCCTATCCCTCGCTACAATTGGGTTAAGTACCTCAAATGCAGTCGGGATTACTTTTAAGCCGATGTTGTAAGCACCATTGACATCGGCATGAATCTTTAAACCCAATTGAGAAACGTACCAGCTGCGAGCCACACGCCGACCTGAGAAACTGTGCTTTTCATTGTTATTCGGTCTGTAGGTTGGGATGTTGTCCCAATCCAAAAATGAAGCCTTACTCGTGTAAGATTCTTCACCGACCACAACTTTAATGCCGACTGCTTCTAACTTGTATGTCAGCAGGAAAATGAATTTCGCATGTGGCACAAAGACAAACTTCTGATTTGTCCGCTTACCCAGATTGATAGAAGTCTTCCATTGTGAGTTTTTTCCAATTGCTACAGTAGTCACACCTGCTGCCAACAACTCTTTGACTACCATCCTTGAGCATTGATGAAGGTACGAATCTACAAAGTTGTTGCGGTTACGGATAATATTTTCAATTCGTCTTGACGTATAAGTCCCTCCCGGCAAGAATCCTTTGAACAAAGCAATCTGCTTATTGTAAAACTGGTTGACTGATTTAATTGCTTTGCCGTTGATAATTATTGGTTGAGTCTGACCATCATTAAATACAATCGTTGCTAGGTTATCTAATCCAATATCAATCGCCGCTCTTAATCCCCCATTCAGACTACAGAAGAAATCCTCAGATTGTGTTATCTCTACGACAACTTCAATCACAAAGCATCCAATCTTCGGCACAATCCGAATTTCACATAAGTCAGCCAGTTTTATGTTCGGTTTTACTGGAATCCGAATTGGCGACATTGATGGCACAATGAAACCATTTTTAAACTCACGTTTACTAATTGCCTGATTATTGAACTTAACTAGGTTTCTGCTATGAGCATATCCTGGTGGTTTCGGCTTGCCTGTAAACTTTGACGCATCTTTGTCGTAAGCTAGAACTGCTTCAAAATAACTTGTCCAACTGTCGGCACATTGCTTCAGTACTAGCTGAGACACTTTGCTTGGCATGGCTTTATAGGCTTGATGCTGTTGGAACATCTTGTCTAGGAACGCAATTGATTGCGTTCCATGATGATAGAATAAACCTTGCCGTTGCACGTATTGTGCTGAGTTAAATAACTGTCTCGAAACATTGGTAATGCGATCGCAGTAACCAAACCATTCGTGATTTGACTTGATTATGTGCTTTTCAACTTGTTTCATCATCCCTACCGGACTGTAACTCACAAATAATCTTTTCCGTCTTTCGTTTGGCACGACGTTGACCATAAAGCCGTGCCGCAAATGATGTAATAATTGCCACTAAGTCTTGCATTAACTCATCTTTACCGTTGTCAGCCAAATTAACAATCTCAAGTCTCACTCCTAACTTTTTAAGTAATACGTCTATGTAATTAACACCGAACCTCGCTAAACGGTCTTTGTGTTCAACTACCAGTATTTCATACTCCTCATCTATTAATAATTTCTCTAGTTTCTTGCGATTATCATTTAGCCCACTGCCTACTTCTTTCACGACTTTCACAACAGTATATCCCTTGGCAACACTATATTTTACTAATCTTTCTGCTTGTCTATCTAGGTTATCTTTGTTCTCTGATGACGACACCCTACTGTAAATTGCGGCTCGATTAATCGGCTCATGCTTATTTGATGAATTTGGTACGTAATCAACAATCACCAGCCCCGTTTCTGTTTGGCGTGCTGGATGTGGCAACTTACCTGCTTTCCACCATCGCCAAGCCGTTTTGTAGCTAATCCCTAGTTCCTTTGCATAGTCTGGTAGCTTCATTTATCCATGAGAGTCTACTCTTGTCTATATATGTCTATTATATTAACTAATTTTTACAATACCTGTTACAGCGGATTGCAGCCCTATGAGGTAAGGCGCTTCGTTTGTGTAGGGGCAGCATTAATGCTGCCCCTACACAAACAAAGCATAGTAGCTTTACCTAACTCATTTGCAATCCGCTGTAATAAACTTATGATAATTTATTGTAACTTAGCCAAAAGTTAAGCTAGTTAAACTGTTAACAACCTACTAACCCAAGTTGCTAGTTACATCCTTTGACAAAGAAACCCGGTTTCTGCGTCGATTTCTCCCTGTCAAACCCACGATTTTTCAGAGAAACCGGGTTTCTTTGCCGCCAAAACTTATAACTAGCGACTTGCGTTACTAGCGCCAATTGTGATGCCAAAAGCGATCGCATATACCAACTCCGTACACAAACGCTATGTTTGATGTAACTATTGTCCCTGTCCCATGAGTAAAGTACCCTATGCAAATTACGCTTCAGGCACTTGACAAGTAGGTATGATCGCGCTTGTAAGTGGAGTGGCTTTAGATTAATCTCAACTCAGTTGTGTCTCGAGCTGGCTCGTCATGTCTGACCCCCACACCCCCGATTGGTACGACCGTTCCCTGGAAAAAGCTCTAACTAATAATTTGGTAGACCGCTATTTTAGCGAGTCCGAAAGCTGGCTGCGAGCCATCTTACGGATGTGTATTTTTTCACTTACTTATACGGATCGACAAGCGGCGCTGTTAATCGAATGCCCAAATCAGGCTGTAGCAAAGCGTCTGAGTCGCAAGACTTATCCACTGCAAGAGTTTGTGCAGCGTTTCAGTCGGCGATCGCGCGCCAGCAAGCGAGTCCTGATCTGCTACTTTGAAGACCCACTGGGATCTTGGCGCTGTTTCGATACTAAAACCAATGCTTGGAAAGATTTAAAAACTTGTCAAGTTCCGACATTGGGTAATTGGTAATTGGTAATTGGTAATTGGTAATGAGCAGATTAATTAAATCCAATCTAAAATTCCCCATTACCAATTAGCAATTAGCAATTAGCAATTAGCAATTAGCCCGTATTTCTCATTCCGGCGGCGATACCGTTGATGGTCAACAAGGCGCCGCGCAACAATTCGCCGCGACTGTGACGGGAGTCGATCACGCCGGAGGTGCTGTGAGTCTTGCTTTGACGCAGGCGTTTCAACAGAGACACTTGAAGGAAACCCAGGGGTACGATGTTACCGTTGCGTAACTGCACGGAGCGCTGCAAGTCTGGGTCGCCATCCAACAGCCGTTTGTGGTCGGTGATGTTTAGCACCAGGTCGCGGGTAAGATAGTATTCTTGGGCGATTTGCTCGAACAAACGTTCAAAGCGATCGCGGTCTTCTGGTTTTGATAATTCTTGCAGGTAGTGATGGGCAAGTTGCAGGTCAACTTTAGCTAAGGTCATTTCTACTTTAGAAATCACCATTCTGAAGAAAGGCCACTTGTAATAAAAGTAGCGCATTAACTTCAGATTTTCTTGCGGTTCTTCCTGCAAAAATTCTTGCATCGCCGTCCCCACTCCGTACCAAGCGGGTAACAAAAATCGACTTTGCGTCCAACTAAATACCCAGGGAATCGCGCGCAGGGTACTTAAATCTTTTTTACCACTCTTGCGACGGGCGGGACGAGAACTAATTTGCAGTTGGCTAATTTCATCAATCGGGGTTACTTGGTGGTAGAAATCGATGAAATCGGGTTGTTCGTAGATCAAGGCGCGGTAGTGTTCTCTTGACCGAGTTGACAACTCTTCCATAATTTCGTTCCACGGTTGGATATCGTCAAATCCAGTCCGCAACAAACTTGCTTGGATGACGGCGGTGGTGACGGTTTCCAGATTGTAAATTGCCAATTCGGGCCAAGAATACTTAGACGCCAGCACTTCACCTTGTTCGGTAATTTTAATTCGCCCGTTGATACTGCGACCCGGTTGGGCCAGAATAGCTTCGTAAGAAGGACCGCCACCGCGTCCGACACTGCCGCCGCGTCCGTGGAAGATGCGGAGGCAGATGCCGTGCTGTTCTGCCATTGCTTGCAAGGCTTTTTGTGCTTTATGAATTTCCCAGTTACTGCTTAAGAACCCCGAATCTTTGTTGCTATCCGAGTAACCCAACATGACTTCTTGCAAAGGTTGGGGCGTCAGATCGGCACTAGATTTTGTCTGCTGCGTCTTGCTGGGTGCGCCGTGCGCCATGCTTAATTTTTCGTTGCCGCTAGCTAGCATTGAGCGGTAGAATGGCAATTCAAACAGGGTTTGCATCACCGTGGGGGCGCGTTTGAGGTCTTCTACGGTTTCAAACAGGGGTACTACGTGCAGCGTGCCGGTGCCAGTTGCCACGTCGTACAATCCTGCTTCTTTAGCTAGCAGCAACACTTCCAGCAAGTCGCTGACATCGTGGCTCATGCTGATAATGTAGGTGTAGCAGATTTGGGGGCCAAATTCTTGCTGAAGCAGACGCACGACGCGGAAGGTTTCGATAGTTTCCTTAGTTTGGGCGCTAAAGGGCAGTTCTGGGGGAATTAAGGGGCGTCGGGTTTGCAATTCCGATACTAACCATTGAGTTTTTTCTGCTTCTGGCAGTTCGTTATAGGAACAAGGTAAGATTTGCAGGTATTCAACAATTTCGTTGATCGTGTCCGAGTGGCGAGTACTTTCTTGGCGGATATCGAGGTGAGCTAACTTAAAGCCGTAGATTTCTACTTGGCAGATCAGATTTTCTAGTTCGCGACAGTTGATGCCGCTTTCAGCCAAGTTGTGCTGAATCAGGCGCAACTCGGCGAGGAATTCTACGCCAGAGGGATATAGGCCAGTATTGTTAGTGGGTTGATGCAGATCCTGTTGCCAGTCGGTACTTTGGTAGAGTTGCCAATTGCGATCGCGGGTATTTTCCAATCGCTTTTTGACGTAGGACAACTTTAAGCGATAGGGTTCTTGGCGATAGCGAATCGCATGTTGGTCGTACACTTCTGGCATTTGCTGCCGGTCTTGTTCTAAAGATTCGAGCAATTCTGGTAGCACATCGCTCCAATGCAAAGATAAGCTCAAGCGATTAATCAAGCGCTCGACCGATTTGATATACTTTTCCAACACCAAATGGCGTTGGTAGCAAGCAGTTTGCCAAGTCACCTTCGGCGTTACCGAAGGATTGCCATCGCGATCCGAGCCTACCCAAGAGCCAAACTTGCAGAAATTGTAGCTGGGGGCGGTGAGATTGCCAAACGCACTTTGAAGACTGCGGGCAAACCGCTGATACAGTTGGGGCATGGCATCAAACAGCGCTTCTTGGAAGTAGTGGAGGGTATAGTCTACTTCATCCAACACCGTTGGCTTAAATTGGTGCAATTCGTCGGTGCGCCACCACAGGCGAATTTCTTCGGTTAATTGCTCGCGCAGTGCTTGCAATTCCCAGGATGATTCCCCAAAGGTTTTTGGCGCGGTTTCTTCCCAGGATATGGGCGATTCTTCTTCTAGTTTGTCTAGCTGTTGTAGAATCTTAGCGATGCTCCGCTGCTTATCACGGATGGTATGGCGGACGATTTCCGTTGGGTGCGCCGTAAACACTAAGCGAATATCGAGATTGTCGATCAGTTGCTGGATTTGGCGAGGCGGTACGTTCAGCTGTCGCAGATGGTTAAATAACCAGCCAAACGTGCTGCGTTCCCGTCGCGTCCAGGTTGCTTCAGTCCAACTTTTTTGCAGCGCATTGGCTTTGGGTTCGCTGCCAATAGATTCTGCATCGAGTTTAGCAAAGGCTTGTAGCGCCGGATCTGCCGCATTGTGGGCGCTTCCCATGCGTAATGATTGCAGTTGCAGGCGCTGCTCGTAGTGCTGTTCGACAATATTGATCAGTTGGAAGTAGAGGGCAAACGCTCTGGCGGCGCGAATCGCGGCGTTGATATCCAGACTGGCGATGATTCTGGATACTTCGGCGCTGGTTTCGTTCGTTGCTTGACCTTCTGGGGAACAGAGCGATCGCAGTTGCTTGAGTAAATCTACCAACTCCTGACCGCACTCAGAGCGGAGAACCGATTCCCACAAGTCCTCCACTACTTTAAGGCGATGGCGCAGAAACAAATTTGAAGGCGTTACGAGATCGACTGTCTGATGATCCGACTGGAGTATGGGACTCATAGATTCCATTTAGGGAGATAGCGGAGAAATTGTAGCGGATGATATTTTTTTTTTCGGTGTTAGAGTTGACCAAGTGAGAGCGCCGATGTTTTTTATCGGTTTGAGCGTGCCACAGGGTGCGGTCATCAGTAGTTGGGAGGGAAAAAAGTCCTGCTGGTCTTTTTTGTTTGATTTACCACCAACTGGTGCATGACCGCACCCATCGCGGTGTCTTTACTTGGGTTGGCGATCGGGGAAGTCGAGGATTGGCAAGCTGGCGCCCCGAAATACTTCCTCGCTCGCCGACCCAACTGCTTGCAGGAACTCCAGGGATGCTTTAGCGGCTAAAATGCCCACTAGCAATGGCCCCGTCGCCAGACTCAGTAGAATCTCTGTGGGAATTGTAACGCGAGGGGTGTTCAACGACCGACTTTCTTGCAGTTCTGTAATCTCTGATGGCATAGCGTCCTTTTAAACTTTAATCAATGTTGCCAGAAATGAATGTCAAAGATTGGCATTGACTTGATCGGTTGGGAAAGCTTGGTGCTTGACAAGCTTTGGCTTTTGCTCTCCATCATCTCGCTTGTCTTCCATTATTGGGGAGTTTTTTACTATTATCGAGGGGTGCTAAACGCTGCTGGTGTTGGCTTTAGAATCTGATAACAACGGCAGCAAGAAGTAAAACACTGTGTCCAAATCCTCCAGGGTGTGATATCTCTAAGGGTTGGTAGCAGTCACGATAACGATTTGTTGAGATTTCCGGTAGTATTGCCCTGATGCTGAAAGTCAACGAGCGCACAATTGCGGATAACCCCTCACGCTTGGCGCAATGGGCCAAACGGGCGATTGGACTTAGCGGGATACAAGTTAAAGTCCGGTTGCGAGAAAACAAGCTGCATATTCTCTGCGAAGGTCAAAGCTGTCCCGACAGGAAAATAGCATTGCAGCGGCTGCTTTTGGCACTCAAGGCGACCCAGATGGATACGCTGCTTCCTGCTAATCAAGCTCGGATTCACCAAGTGTTTCTTTACGGTCGGGTGTTGGGTCAAAAGCGCCCTGACTGGACAGAACAGATCGATCCCCATCGACTATTGCCAAAGGGGACAGGAGCGAGCCTCAGCCAGATCCAGAAGCCATTAGCAGCCTCGCCAAGGTCTGGGTTGGTAAAATCCACTTCACAGCAGTCACTCAGCTCTAGTGCGGATTTATTTTTGCAGGAGCAGGCGCGCGCTGGGGATACCTTGGCGATCGCTCGCTATTTAGGTTCGAGCCTCAAGTCTTTGGGGGTCAAGGTCAAGGTTGTTGCTAGACCTCTGCCTAAAAAGGAGGAAAGCCCTTTTGAAGGCGCTTTTGAAGATGGGGATCCCATCGAATCTCCTGCCCAAATCGGGTCGTCCTCTAGTGTGGTTCATCCAGCCAAACAACGCCGCCTTTGGGTGTTCTGCGAATCTGCCTACAGCCCCGATCCGTCGCTGCTAGCAACTCCGGTAATCCAACAGTTGCGCTCGCTGCGCCTCGAAGGGTTCCGGGATGGAGTAATTCTATCCCAGGTGACAGGTGAATCAACCCCAGAGTGGATGCTGCGGGTGGATCTGACACCCCCAGAAGAAATGCTCTCGCTTTGGGCAAGTTGGGGCGATGGGGAATCGATCGTTCGCCTTCTATCCGGCGCGTTGGCGGAAGTGGGCATCGCCGTCACCGCCGTTCTCAAAGAATCGACGCTGCATATTTCTTGTCACCACACTACCCTTCCCACCCATCCAAACAAACAACAGTGCATCAAAGCGATCGCGCCAATTTTAGAATCCCTCGCCCCCCGCAGTATCTTCGCCGCCACGATCTACGGTCACGAAGCGTTTGATGCACCGCCGGTATGGGTCGATTGGCTCGATTTACCAGCGGCGAAAAACCCCTCACTAGCAATGTCTGCCCTCGCCTTAGCCCAAGCAGGAGATGAGGGAGCGATCGCATTTTTACTCGGTCAATTGCTCAACCCCGATCTCGACACCCGTCTGGAAACTGGCGGTATTCGCATTCAAGTCCGGTTTAAAGACGATCTGTTGCACGTCATGACTGACGCCCCCGTTTGTCCCACCCAACAGCGCGTCGCCACCCTCACCGCCAAGTTCGTCCGCGACCTGGAAATTACAGATTTATTAGGTGTAAAAATATACGGAAGAAGGGCGGGTCAAAAGCAACCCCTGTGGAATTACAGCGTAGATTTTGTCCCGCGCAAGCAGCCCGCGGCGGGAGGGGCGGTGGAGTTTCCCAAAACCGATGCTTACGCAGACGGGCTGCTGACCCAGGAAGGGGAAGAAAAGGAAGCGGGCTGGCAAACCGATGTCAAAAATGGCTGGCAGCAATTGACTGAAGGAATTGCCAATCATCTGGTGGGTTCGCAACTGTTCGTCGGCAGCGAAGAAGGGCAAAATTTGGCATCAGTACCGAGTCAAATCGGTTACGAAGGCTCAAAAGTCGCTGTGGTTTGGGGCACGGTAGGACTGATGCTGACGGCAGGGGTAGATTTAGTCATCGGTCAAATCTTGCAATCGCCAGTCAATCGAGCAAGTTCATCGTCGTTAGTAGGCACAAACTCACCCCAGACCACCAACGACGCGCTGGGGGGAATCGAACTTTCGCCAAAAGCTCTGCCGTCGCGCCGGGAATCGCGCCGCAACAAAGATGTATTCGATACTACCGGCTTTACTGAACCGGGCAACGTCAGCGTTAGTCTGGACGAGACGGGTCAAAACGCCAAGATTACCACCAACAAATCGTATTACCCCAGCTTCAACAACCCGCAATTAGACGAAAAACTGGCATTTTACCAGCAGCACGTAGCCAAAAATGGTCCGCCAGACGTTTTAATTGTAGGCAGTTCCAGAGCGCTGCGGGGCATAGAACCAGGTGCGTTGGAACAAGCCCTAGCGGCCCAGGGATATGGGAAAATCCAAGTATTTAACTTTGGCGTCAACGGCGCGACCGCCCAAGTAGTAGATTTAACGATCCGCCAAATTTTAACACCAGAACAATTACCGAAATTGATTATTTGGGCCGATGGTGCGAGGGCATTTAACAGCGGTAGAACCGATGGCACATACCGGGCGATCGCCCAGTCGGCTGGGTATAGATTGTTAGCATCGGGTAGCCTTCCCAGACCCGGTGCAGTGGAAGACCCACCCGACAAATCCAATCAACCATTCGCCGCTACGTCAAAGGCATCGGGAGCGTCTGGTAATATTTTGGCAGTCAATTCCAAACAGATCGATTCCTGGTTAAATCAATCGTTGGCAAACCTATCGGCGACCTATCCGATGCGCGATCGCCTGCAAACTCTGTTGCAAGACAGCATCGCCGCGACGCTGAATCATAACTCAGCATCGCAAACAGTTGAGTCCCCCGATGGAGTAAACCGAATCATGGGCGACTGGGATGGGTTTTATCCAGTGTCGATCCAGTTCGATCCGGAAACCTACTACGAACAACACGCCAAAGTCACCGGCGAATACGACAAAGACTATCAAAGTTTTCAACTGGGGGGTGACCAAGCGATCGCCCTAGAATCCCTAGTCCAGTTCACCCAAGCGCGGGAGATCCCTCTAGTTTTCATCAACCTACCCTTAACCGAAGAATACTTAGACACAGTGCGGCGTAAGTACGAACAAGAATTCACGCTGAACATGCTGCGCCTCTCCTTGAGTCGGGAATTTACCTTCCGGGACTGGAGTACCCTGTGGCCTAGTAAAAACGAATACTTCTCCGACCCCAGCCACCTCAACCGCTACGGCGCCGCCGCCGTCGCCGAGAGACTAGCACAAGACCCCCTAATCCCCTGGCCCAAACCGAAACAGTAATGGGTAATAGGTAATGGCGTTCCCAGGCAGAGCCGTGGGAACGAGGGTAATGGGTAATTTTAGATTGCAGATTGAAATTACCCATTAGCAATTAGCAATCAGCAATTAGCAATTAGCAATTAGCAATTAGCAATTACCAATAATGACCTTCATCTCGCTTTCCTACGGACTCTTCTTGCTGTGCGCCATCGCCCTCTACTGGTTAGTGCGACACCAGCGGTTACGATTGTGGATAATTCTAATTGCCAGCGTAGTCTTCTACGCCTCGTTGCAGTGGCAGTACATACCCCTGCTATTTGTCCTCATGCTGATTAACTTTCGCTTGGGACAAGCAATTGGCAAAAATAAATCCCAGAAACCTTCTGATGCCAACTGGCAGAATTATAACCAAGATTGGCCTTTCATAGAAACAGACGGAAATCGCCGCCAAAAGCTGTTATCTTTAGGCATCGCGATCAACGTTTTTTTACTGTTGGGCTTCAAATACGTCCCCTTTATATTAAATTCCATCGGGCAGGTACTAAACTTGCCAATTCTCCAACAGCAAGCCAACTCCATCGGCACTAATATAATTGCACCTTTAGGAATTTCCTTCTTCTGCTTTGAGTGCATCGCCTACCTAATTGACGTGTATCGCGGTGCGCCTCCCACCCAGCAGTTTGATAAATTTGCCGCCTACAAACTGTTCTTTCCCAAACTAATTTCCGGGCCGATTACTCGCTATCATCATTTAGCAACACAGTTGAACCTGCTGCGGTTTCCCAATACCGAACAGATTGTCGAAGGATTGTGGTTAATTACCTGCGGTGCGGTTAAAAAATCCCTAATCGCAGATAGATTGGGAATATTAGTTAGTTTAAGCTTTGATAATTTAGAACGCGCAGGCAGCGGCGATATATGGTTGGCTACCTTCGCCTACGGATGGCAACTGTATCTAGATTTTAGCGCCTATGTGGATATTGCCCGTGGAAGTGCCTTACTTTTGGGATTGAATTTACCCCAAAATTTTGACTTTCCCTATCTAACTACTAGCATTGCCGATTTTTGGCGGCGGTGGCACATTACCCTGGGAGATTGGTTGCGAAATTACCTTTATTTTCCTTTAGGAGGTTCGCGGCGAGGACTGCCACGTACCTGCATCAATCTATTAATTGTGATGCTAATTGCGGGGATTTGGCACGGTGCAGCTTGGGGATTTATTATTTGGGGTGGGTTGCACGGTTTCGCCTTAGTAGTTCACCGCATTACCGAAGCGATATCTAGTCGCATTTCCTTGCTAAAAACTTGGTGGGTAAGCGTACCTGGGATTATTTTTGCATGGCTGCTGACCCAAGGAATGGTTTTCACCTGTTGGATCTTTTTCCGCTTACCCAATTTAAAAGAAGCTGGATGGGCAATTCAGCATTTGTGGGGGCATCAAGGTGACGTGCAGTTTGCACAGAAAGTTTACGTAGAAGCAATGGGTTTAGACGGATTTCAAATCGCTTTATTGCTAGGAATTTTAGTAGCCGCGATGGGGCTTATTTTCGCATTTCAAAGAGGGTTAAAGTTACAGCTTAACTGGCCTGTTAAACTTCTATTAGTGCCAATTTGTCTGTATGCAGTGTGGTTGTTAGCGCCTCAAGAAGTATTACCTTATATTTATTTCGAGTTTTAGTAGGGGCGGGTTTAGTTCTTAACAGAAACCCGGTTTTTTGGAAAAACCGGGTTTCTTTATGCCAAATCGAGGCTCCGCCTCGTGATTTTCGTTCCCAGGCTCTAGCCTGGGAACGAGATGGGGGAGGTTCTACCTCCTGGTTTTTCGTTCCCAGGCTCTAGCCTGGGAACGAGATGGGGGAGGTTTTTCGTTCCCAGGCTCTAGCCTGGGAACGAGATGGGGGAGGTTCTACCTCCTGGTTTTTCGTTCCCAGGCTGGAGTCTGGGAACGAGATGGGGGAGGTTCTACCTCCTGGTTTCTTAAGTTTCGATTTTAAGCAGCTAGAACGAAATCAACATCACTTGCGCCTGCTGTTTGGCTTTGACCGGATGCAATCTTTTCGCCATTTACTTCGACGGCAAAAGGTGTATCGCTCATGTTAATATTGTAATCGGTTTGATCGCCGGTATATCCAACGCTGGCGATCATTTTACGGCCTTCATCTGTGTACTTGAAAGCCAGCATTTGATTTTTGGCTTTTTCGTTGTCGTAAGCCCAAATCACCATGTATTGTTGTCCCTGATAATCGAAAATTTTCGGAGGACGGTTGGGGACGTAACGACCTGGATCGCCGAAACTAGCATCGAGGAAACTTTGCACCGAACTTTCTTCAACGGTGGCATAAGCAACTTCTTCAGCCGAGGTTACTTCAGCATCGCCTTGGCTTTCATCTATGACTTCTTCTTTGCCACGATTTTGAAAATAATCTACTGCTAATTTAGTGCCAATTGCACCAACAGCAGCGATACCAGCCCCTACGAGAATGTTGCGAAGATTCATACTCATCTTTTCTCTTTCTAGGTTGCAAGTGTTCAGGTTAATCGTACCACTGTTGAGGACGCTTGCGTCGAGGTAGAAATTCCAACATTGGCGGTTGGGTTTTCTACCTTGCAACCCAACCCACTACGATTGAACCGCCAGTCGCGATGCTATTGTCTTTAACCCAAAACAGCCAATTATCCTAATTTTTTATAAAAATTAATAATTATGGATGAATAAAAACAAAAAATTGATGTAAATATGACTAAAGATGATTGCAGCAGCAATTCGAGAGGGTTTCTGTACGGGTTTAGCAGCGATATGCCTCCGGCACACTGCGCGAACGCAGCTAAAAAATGAACGATTTGGCAATATATTATCAGTATAATAGAGTAGGGAAAATCACACAAATTGGAGGCAGTCCCACGGTTTACACACGCCCTTTGGCTCGTTTAATTGAGGAATTGCAGCGCTTGCCGGGAGTTGGCCCTAAAACCGCACAGCGCTTGGCTCTTCATATCCTAAAGCGCCCCGAGGCAGAGGTACAAGCTCTGGCACATGCTTTAGTCGAAGCAAAACAAAAAATCGGGCTTTGTTCGGTGTGTTTTCACTTATCGGCTGAGCCAGTTTGCGAAATTTGTCGCAACCAAAATCGGGACGATACAACTATTTGCGTGGTAGCGGATTCTAAAGATTTGATTGCTTTAGAAAAAACCCGCGAGTATAGCGGCAAATATCACGTTTTGGGTGGTGTAATTTCACCGATGGATGGCATTGGGCCGGAACAGCTTAATATTTCACCGTTGGTGCGGCGGGTGAGTCAACAAAGACCGAAAGAAGTGATTTTGGCAATTAGTCCGAGTGTAGAAGGAGAGACGACAACGCTTTATGTCGGTCAGTTATTAAAGCCTTTTACAAAAGTGACCCGAATTGCATTTGGTTTGCCGGTGGGTGGAGATTTGGAATATGCAGATGAAGTAACTTTGGCGCGTGCGTTGGAGGGTAGGAGGGAGTTGGATTAAGCGCATGTGAGAAACCCGGTTTTTCTAACAATACCTTCGCCAAAAAGCCGACACCCTTAAGGGTGTGGCTATACAAACAAAGCCCGCAAGACAAGGGCTGTAAGAATTTCAGCCCACGCAGGTGGGCTTTGTTTGTGTAGCCCCATGCTTTAGCATGTGGGGGTGGGCGTTTCAGAAAATTGGCGCAGGTATTGTCTAAAAAACCGGGTTTTTTACATTTAACCGGGTGTACGGCCTACAATATGGATCTGATCGGTGGCTATGCGATCGCTCGAATCTTGATTAAATGGATCTGACACTCGGTCATTGTCATTTGTCTGAACATCGGACTTAGCAGTATGGGGGACATCAATATCGTTATCCGAGGTAATTGTACCCGGATCGGGGGCGGAAGCGTCTACGGTTTTGGGGCGCTTGTGGATATCTAATTCCATTTTCTTTTCTCCAGGAGCAAGAACTGGCAAGTGATACCATCATTGTGGAAAATTGGTTCGGAGTTTAAATCAGTCTCAGGTGCGAGGTAATGGCTAATTGCTAATGGCTAATGGCTAATTGTCTAGTGATATCATGTTCGTTCGCGGTGGTTGGGTATATTTGAAGGATTTGTAGCGCCAACCAATTAGCAATTAGCAATTAGCAATTAGCAATTAGCAATTAGCAATTAGCAATTAGCAATTAGCAATTAGCAATTCCCACTTATTGGTGTTCTACTCGAAATACATTCGCATAGAGATTAGCCACTATTTGCCTTCCTGCCATTGTCAGATCTAAGTAGTTTAATGCTGGTTCGATGTAAGGATAAACAATATTCCAGTAAAAATTAGGGTAATTCTGCCGCAAATGTCCGGGATTTTTGTAACCCAAATCTTTATTAACTCCTGTTTCTTCAAACTCGTAAAATAGCGCAGCAATTTTTTTCAGATAGCGCGGGTCGCTGAGTTGACCGATTAAATCGGCGGCGCGCACTAAACCGGGATAGTTAACTGTGTCTTGATGATCCTCATCTGCCGGGACGGGAAACCGAGTTAATTCTATGTTGCGCTTAATTGTTGCGGCATCAATCAGTTTGTTAGTGCCAAAACGCTCGTCAATAAATAGTTCGCCTCGGTCTACATGATAAGGGGTAAGACTGGCATCTGTGCAGCCTAAAGGTAGAGAAACCATCGTATTTTCTAGACCAGTAGCATAGAGTCTTTCGGCTAACCGATCTTGCTGGCAAACTCCTTTAACGTATCCAATATCGTGGCACAGCAGAGAAATAATAAAGTGCAGCCAGTCTTCGCAAGTCACTCCACCCTCGCGGATGTGCTTGCCCCAAAGAATTTCCTGTCCTACTAAGGTAACGTAGATTGTATGTTCGACATTGTGATAAAGCGCATCGCTGTTGGCAATGTTTTCCAGCGCCATATTTCCAGCCCAACCGATGATATCGGCGTAATTTGGCTTCAAACCCCCGTAATTGCGACGGTAACCAGCCTGTAAGGTTTGAACAAAGCTATCAATCGTTACTGTTGTGGGATTAAACATGGCTTTACCCTGAATAAACGATTAGCATTGCGGTGGTAATTGGTAATGGCTAATTGCTAATTGCTAATTGCTAATTGGATTAAAAGGCAGTAGGGGCGGGTTTAACGAGATCAGAAACCGGGTTTCGACCATGATCTCTTTCCTTGCTCAACAATTTTTCACAGAAACCCGGTTTCTTTCCACAGATTGATTGGTAAAACCCGCCCCTACTCTTGACAAATACCCATTAGCCATTAGCCATTAGCCATTAGCCATTAGCCATTAGCCATTAGCCATTAGCCATTAGCCATTAGCCATTAGCCATTAGCCATTAGCCATTAGCCATTAGCCATTAGCCATTAGCCATTAGCCATTACCAGATTCCATCCCAGGTATGTCTTATTAGTTTGCCCGCTCTTTTAATTAAAAACAACCAGAAAATTTCATGGATTTAGCAACCTTTCAAATTCTCCATTTTCAAAAACCTCATAAAATCTCAGGAAAGCTCAGTTAATCTGGCCAAATATTACACTTCTTAACCAAAATTAAAATAAAAAATTATCATTTTTTAGAATAAAATTTAAATTTGGGTGAGATTGCTAGATTTGAACGGGGAATAAGTATAATACTTAAATTAAGCACATAAGAAAAACCACAGGTGGTTTATGGAGGTTGAAGAAGCATTAGAATTTGCAGATAAATTAATCTATTCCCAGACAGGAAGGCACCTCAACGATCTGGAAAGACAAGTATTTGTGGGGTCTTGGGAAGGACTGAATTATAAGAAAATTTACCCATTGAATCCTGAGTATATCGAAAAGAATGTCGGTTTCAAATTGTGGAAGAAATTGTCAAGGGCTTTGGGAGAGGAGGTGGGTAAAAAAAATTTTCGGGGGGCGATTGAGCGATGGCTTAAAGACAAGATGAGAAAGAAAGTGTTTATCTGCTATCGTAACCAGGAACCAGACCTAAGTCTAGCGTTAAAATTTTACCAAGGGATCGAGGAGGGAGGAGCGAGGGCTTTTATCGTTACCTTAGATTTTAACACTCCGACCGCAGTGTCACCAGCAGGGTGGGAAGGACTGGGAAACCGAGGCGGAGACTGGTTGGGGCGCATTGATGCTGAATTGAAGCAATGCGACTACTTTTTGCTGTTTTTATCTCCCGAAGTTGCGGTCAGTGAAATGGCAATCGAGATGTTACGGTGGGTTAAAGAGTTGCACTCGAGCCGCAATAAGCCCGTGTTGTTGCCGATCCGGGTCAATTGTCCTCAAAGCGTACCATTGAATCACGATTTGCGCTGCTACCTGGATGGAATTGGACAGCGAGAGTGGAAATCTCCTGCTGACACGCCAATTTTGCTGCAAGCAGTCCTAAATTTATTGAGAGGAAGCGAGAACAAAACATGGGAAGATGAGGATAATTGCAGCGTTTCATCACCGCACCCGGTTGCTCCCTCACTACCATTACCAGTGGCAGAACCAGAGTTACCCAGCGGACAAGTGCGGCTGGCTTCAGCATTTTACGTAGAGCGAGTTCCTTCTGAAGTCCAATGCTACAGGGAAATTTTGCAACCGGGGGCGTTAATTAGGATTAAAGCGCCGAGACAAATGGGCAAAACTTCGCTGATGGCGAGGATTCTTTATCATGCCAAAGAAGAACAAGGCTATCGCACGGTACCGTTGAGTTTTCAACATGCAGATACAGCGGTTTTTACGAATTTAACTCAACTTTTGCGGTGGTTTTGTGGCAAAATTTCTCGCAAGTTACGACTGACGCATCAAATAGATGATTATTGGAGCGACACTTATGGCAGCAAAGATAACTGCACGGCTTATTTTGAAGATTGCTTGCTGTCAAATTCAGACAAGCCGCTGGTATTAGGTTTAGATGAAGTCGATCGGGTTTTCCAATATCCGAAAATAGCTGATGATTTTTTTGGTTTGCTGCGCGCTTGGTATGAGGAAGCTGGATATGGAGATAAAGACAGCAATCTGTGGGAAAAACTGCGATTGGTAGTCGTGCATTCGACGGAAGTTTACGTGCCGATGAATGTAAACCAGTCGCCGTTTAATGTCGGGTTGCCTATTGAATTGCCGGAGTTTAGCTTAGAGCAGGTGCTTGATTTAACAGAGCGGCATAGGTTAAATTGGAACGCAACTCAGATTGAACAATTAATGGCTTTAGTAGGGGGACATCCGTATTTACTGCGGTTTGGTTTGTATAACATTGCACAGCAACAAATAACTCTGGAGAAACTATTGCAAACGGCCGTCACCGAGGCGGGTCTTTACAATGACCATTTGCGAAGACATTTGTGGACGCTAAAACAGTATCCGGATTTGGCAGATGCTTTTGCTAAAGTAGTGAGAGCGAATGCACCTGTGGAGTTGGAATCCTTGGAAGCGTTTAAGTTACACAGTATGGGGTTGGTTAAGTTTGAGGGCAATCAGGTGATTCCTCGGTTTGATTTATACAGGATTTATTTTCGCGATCGCTTGTCCAGTTCGTAGCTACCCAATGACCAATTACCCATTACCAATTACCAATTACCAAAAAATCAGGCGCATTGTATGACCTACACTTACAAAGTCGGCGGACATTTACCTTTAGATGCTCCCACCTATGTAGTGCGACAAGCAGATAGAGAACTTTATGAAGGATTAAAAGCCGGGGAGTTTTGTTACGTTTTAAATGCGCGACAGATGGGAAAAACCAGCTTGCGGGTGCGGACAATGCACAAATTGCAAGCAGAAGGTTTTGCCTGTGCTGCGATCGATCTAACCAAAATTGGTTGCCAGGATATCACTCCCGATCAGTGGTACGCTGGGATGATGCGACGGCTGGTGACGAGTTTCCAACTATCCTCCAAGATTAACTTACAGAGTTGGTTGAGCGATCGCGCGTATCTCCCCCCCTTGTCGCGCTTAAGTGAGTTTGTCGAACAAGTTTTGCTAGAGTCAATTAGTGAAAATATCGTAATTTTTATCGATGAAATTGATAGCGTTCTCAGCTTAAGTTTTAACACCGATGATTTTTTTGGCTTTATTCGCGGTTGTAATGAATACGGTAGTAGGTTAACGTTTGCTCTGTTGGGAGTAGCAACTCCTTCGGATTTAATTCAAGATAAAAACCGCACGCCGTTTAATATTGGTCGTGCCGTTGAATTACACGGCTTTCAATTACAGGAAGCTCAACCGCTTGCTCAAGGTTTGAAGGGAAAAGTGAGCGATCCGCAAGCGGTTTTAAAAGCAATTTTAGACTGGACAGGCGGACAACCTTTTTTAACGCAAAAGTTATGTAACCTCCTCCTGCAAGAAGCGGATATGCCTGGAGATGAGATGACGCAAATAGAAAAATTAGTGCGATCGCGTCTGATCGAAAACTGGGAAGCTTCTGACGAACCGCCGCATCTGAAAACGATCCGCAATCGCATTCTTAGAGTGGGACAACATAAAAAATTGTTACTCGATCTTTATCAGCAAATTTTGCTGCTAGGTGAAGTCCCAGCAGACGACAGTCGAGAACAAATGGAATTGCAATTATCGGGGTTAGTCGTCAAGCAGCAGGGAAAGTTAAAGGTTTGTAATCGCATTTATGCTGCTGTATTTAACCGCACTTGGGTGAACAAGGCATTAGCAGACTTGCAGGCAGATTTTATGCAAGTTATTGTCACCCAAGAACAAAAACTCCTATCCATGCTGATTGTGATGGAGAGCAAGGGATTTGATTATATTCTGCATGAAATTTTTGGTTCTATTACCCTCAAACTGGCGGAATTAATGCGGGTAGACCAAACTAAAATTATCTTTCTTGATGAAGAAAAGTTTGAATTGTGGTCGATTAGTACTAGGGATGGAGGCAGTAGTTACCCAAAGATTGACATTATTTCTCAAAAAGAAACAAAGGATCGCCTCGCCTCTTTTAAAACATTTCTCAATCAGCCGTTCGTGTTTGGCGACGAAGGGAATCAATTGTTAGCAGAAGATGCAGACGAAGAAAAGTTATATCGGAATTACAACGAGTTAGTGTTACCGTTATTAAACGAGAAGGGAGATTTAGTCGCGATCGTTCAATTAGTGAATAAACTAAAATTATCCAGTAATCCTCAAGCGCCTTTATCAGAAAGAATTGACAAACAGGGCTTCACGGAATCGGATCAAAAACAGTTTGCCGACTATGCGCCGGATATTCGCAGAATTCTGCAAAGATGCCAGTATTGTTATAAATTAACGCAAAGATTACAAGCTTCGGAAGCGCTGACAGAAGCCACGCGATCGCTTGCTCAAAGCAGCCTTGATGCGGAAGAAGTGCTGGCTAAAGTCATGGATGAAGCCAAGAAGCTGATGACTGCCGATCGCAGCACCCTATGGCTGATAGATAAAGAACAAGAAGAACTCTGGACAAAAATAACATTTGAAGACGGTTCTGTCAGAGAATTGCGGATTAAAATTGGGCAAGGTTATGCTGGCAAAGTTGCTCAAACAGGAGAGCCATTAAATATTCCCTTTGACCTCTACGATCGCCCAGATTCAGAAACAGCCAAGCAAACCGATCAAAAAACAGGTTATCGCACTTGTAGCTTACTTTGTATGCCAGTTTTTAGTCCCGATGGCGAGTTGCTGGGTGTGACTCAATTAGTTAACAAAAAAAGATTGGGAGAATTTCCCCAATATAATCCAGAAGATTGGCCCGAAGCACCCGAATGTTTTAAAGCTAGCTTTGACGATCAAAGTCAAAAATACATGCAGCTTTTTCACTCTCAAGCAGGTGTAGCGCTGCAAAATGCGAGGATGTTTGCCACCGTTAAGCAAGAAGCAGAAATGCACCATAAAAATAATGTGGTGAGTCAAACCCTAGCAATGCTCAATAGCGTCATGGATAATCAAGGGTTTGATGATATTCTCGATGCCACCTTACGCTCTATTACTATCAGAATGGGGAAATCCCTCAATGCAGACCGCACCAGCATTTTCTTATTAGATGAAGAGAAAAACGAATTTTGGTCAATAGTTGCCGAAGCAGACGGCGATGGTTGTCTAGAAATTCGGATTCCTGCTAATCAAGGCATTGTCGGCGAGGTGGCAACTTCCAAGCAACTGATTAATATACCCTTCGATTTTTATGACGATCCGCGCTCAAAAATGGCTCAAGAACAAGACAAAAAAAATGGCTACCGCACCTACACTATGTTAGCCTTACCGCTGTTAAACGACCAGGGAAATTTAGTTGCCGTTGTGCAGTTACTCAACAAGTTGAAGCCACGTAATAACCGCACTGCTGCTTTATCGGAAAGAATCGATCCCCAGGGTTTTACGCCAGCGGATGAAGAAAAATTTGCCGAAAGCGCACCGATGATTCAAATGATTTTAGAAAGCTTTCGCTCTTATCATAAAACTGCCAGGGGACAACGAGTAGCGGCGGCGCTAATGGCAGCGACGAGATCTGTCAGTCAAAGCAGTTTGGAATTAGAAGAAATTCTCCAACGGGTGATGGAAGCGGCGAAAAAATTAATTAATGCCGATCGCAGTACGTTGTGGTTATTAGATCATCAGGCGCGGGAATTGTGGACGAAAATTACCTTTGAAGATGGTGAGGTTCGGGAAATACGAGTACCAATAGGGCAAGGTTATGCGGGTACGGTAGCAGCAACAGGCGAAACTTTGAATATTCCGTTTGATTTGTACGATCATCCCAATTCAGAAACAGCGAAGAAAACGGATAAAAAAACCGGCTATCGCACTTGCAGTTTACTGTGTATGCCAGTGTTTAGTCCGGATGGCGATTTGATTGGGGTGACTCAATTAATTAACAAGCGGAAACCAGGGGATTTTTCCGACTATCATCCTGAGTGGGAGGAGAATGTACCAGATTATTTTCAGGTTAGTTTTGATGAAAGCGACCAAAAATCCATGCAAATTTTTAACAATCAAGCGGGTATAATTCTTCAGAATGCCGAACTGTTAGCAGCGCTGAAACGACAGGAGCGATTGCTGCGAACTCATCTGAGTTAATTTTAGATTTTGAATTTCGGATTTTAGTTTATAATTTTTCGTATAAACCGGGTTTTTTTACCTAGAGTTTATAATTTGCTAATTGAATTCAATTGAAGTAAAATATTTATTTGTGATTTTGTATGAGTTGAGGTCAAGCGTGAAATTACCATTTGTAACAGAAGTAATTAAAAAGTTAGCGACTCAGATAGGAGCCACGGTTTTAATTGAACCAGAATATGGTTTTGTGGGACATATTACTTTTAAAAACGGCAAGAGAAGCTTTTTTCGGAACGGGAGATTCGAGATTAACAATCATGCTTCGGTAGAGATCGTGAAAGATAAAGGTTACGCTAGTTTCTTTCTTAAAGAATTGGGATACAAGGTTCCTGAAGAACAAACATTTTTCAGCGATAAACTGTGCAGCAAGCTGATTAAAAAGAGAAATATTGATGACGGTTACGCTTTCGCCAAAAATCTTGGCTTTCCTGCAATCGTAAAACCCAACGATCTAAGTAAAGGAATTATGGTCGCTAAAGTTTATAACAAAGAAGAATACTATGAAACAGCCCAACAAATATTTTTAAAGACTTCAGTACTACTGATGCAAAAATTTTACCCTGGTAACGACTACAGAGTTGTGGTTTTAGATGGCGAGATCGTCTCTGCCTATCAGAGAACGCCACTATCGGTAATCGGGGATGGCAAATCTAGTATTCTTGAGATTCTCGCTCAAAAACAGACAACATTTTTACAAGAGAACAGAGATATAACTATAGATTTGGATGATTTTAGAATAGCGGCTAAATTGCAAAGACAGGGACTAACACTTAATAGCGTCATTCCGGAAAATACCAGAATAAAACTATTAGATAATGCTAATTTATCAACCGGAGGTGAAGCAATAGATGTAACAAAAGAAATGCATCCGGATTTTCAAAAGCTAGCAATAAGCGTTACCAAAGATATGGGTTTGAGGTTAGGCGGTGTGGATATTATTACCAACGACATCACGCAGCCTATGCAGGATTATGTCATTCTTGAAATCAATGGCGCTCCTGGTTTAGAACATTACGCTTCCATTGGGGAACAACAAATGAAGGTTGTAGAAGAATTGTATCTGAAAATTCTCAAAGCGATAGAAATGGGTAACTAATAGCTAATTGCTAATTGCTAATTGTCAATTGCTAGAGAGCAGCCATTAGCGATTAGCTATTAGCAGTTACACAACCGATGCGAAGGGACATGATATTACCCCAGTCATAAACCCGGTTTATTCGTTAACGATTTTTCAGAGAAACCGGGTTGATTTGCCAAAGCTGATAACTAGCAACTTGGGTGAATATCATCTAATCAGTTTGCTGTATTCTTTTTTGTTGTAGCGTACTATGTTGGCGACCATAAGTGAAGTAGATCAGCAAACCAACTGCCAACCAAATTATCAATCGCAACCATGTATCTCCAGGGAGTGAAACCATTTGCAACCCCGATATTAATGCACCTAAAATTGGCACTAATGGCACTAGGGGTGTTTTGAAAGGTCTGGGTAAATCCGGTCTGGTGCGACGCAATACTGCAACGGCGATGCAAACTATTAAAAATGCTAGTAAAGTGCCGATTGAAACTAATTCTCCTAATACTGATATCGGCAATAATCCTGCTAGCAACATGGCGACAACTCCCGACACAACGATGGAAATATAAGGTGTGCGGAATTGAGGATGAACGGCGGCAAATGGAGAGGGAAGCAATCCATCTTTTGCCATGGCATAAAATACTCGCGATTGCCCTAAAATAAATACTACTATTACCGAACTCATTCCCGCGATCGCACCTATTTTAATTATCGGTTTCAGCCAGCGCAATCCTTCTCCCACCGCATTTACTCCTACTGCAATCGGGTCGGGAACATTTAATTCTGTATAGGGTACAATTCCTGTCAAAACTAACACAACGGCAATATAAAGTATGGTGGCAATTAGTAAAGAACTCATAATCGCAATCGGCATATCTCGCTGGGGATTGCGTGCTTCTTGCGCGGCACAAGAAATCGCATCGAAACCGATGTAAGTAAAGAAAACTACTCCCGCACCCCGCAAAACTCCACTCCACCCATAAATGCCAAATTGTCCTGTATTTTCGGGAATAAATGGCAGCCAGTTTTGTTGGTTAATGTAACCTAATCCGCCAAAGATAAATAATAAAATTACTAGGGTTTTTACTAATACGATAATATTATTAAACCTCGTCGATTGCCGCAAACCGATAATTTGCAATATCGTCATCAAAGCAATAATAAACATAGCTGGTAAGTTAAACGGTGGATTGGCTAATTCCGCAGGAATGACAATTCCTACATCTTGTAATAAACTCACCATATATCCCGACCAACCAACCGCAACTGTAGCACCGGAAAAGATATATTCTAAAATTAAATCCCAACCGACGATCCAAGCTACCAATTCTCCCAAAGTTGCATAAGCATAAGTGTAGGCACTGCCAGCAATCGGAATCAACGAGGCAAATTCGGCATAACAAAGTCCGCACAAACCGCAGCCGATCGCCGCTAAAATAAATGATATAGTAATAGACGGCCCTGCATAGTTCGCCGCTGCTTGTCCGGTGAGGACAAAAATACCGGCACCAATTATACCACCAATACCAAGAGCGATGAGCGCGACTAACCCAAGAGATTTATCCAGTCCTTTATCGCTGTCTAAATCGTTTGCTTGCAATAATTCGTCTACTGATTTTTTGCTGAACAATCCAGGAGTCATTTTGTCCAAAGCTTAATGCAGGTATTCGGGTAAAATTTAGCACAGATTTATATATAAATTAAAGTTAAGGTGAAATTTATGCACCAAAAGTAAAACTTGTAGTGCGATATGCCTCCCTTCCGCTTCGCGAACGCTCTCTACAATCGAGGTGAATGAGAGGATTTGAACCGCGAAGGCGCGATAGACGCTTTCTTCGGCGCACCCGTTGGGTAGGACGCGAAGAGAGGGAGTAGAGAGAGCGATCGCGTTGAATCTGGTATCTTTAATTACCGTCACCGCGCAGGAAATAACACAACCGCCACTGTCGGCGCGATCGCAAATGCGTCATACAATCTGTATGTGCTGTTCTTGGCTTGCGATCGCGCCGATCTCGATCTAACTACGGGGTGAAAAAGCAGTGAATCTCGATAAAATCTTTCAACTATATGATTACCCGCGTCGAGATTTATACGATATTCGGGTTTATTTGGCAAGATTGTTAGAAATTATTGAAATGCAGGCGTTTGAGGCTGCTATCTGTTCTGCTGTATTTATTGCTCTTGCGGTGATGCGAATGGTAGCAGAACAACATGGGATTGATTTTGAGTCTCAAAATCCGAAAACTTTAGCTCAAACATTCTTCGCTTATAATTTCTATAACCAGGAAGATTACGAAATATTGGTGACGGGGATTGATTTGCGCGATCGCATGATGTTTAAGCAAGAAAAATTGACGATCGATCCCAAGTTAGCTTACCAAACTCTAGAGGTGGTGCAACGTCTTTTTAGTCGAGTTGAAGGGGAGGGATAGAATGCGATCGCTCTTTATAATTCAGGTGAATAAGATTTGAACCACAGAGACGCAGAGGACGCAGAGACAGAGTAGAGAGAGCGATCGCATCCTATAGAAACTCTAGAGCGGATTGCAAGTGAGTGAAGTAAAGCCTTCTGGCTTCGTTTGTGTAGCGGCAGCATTAATGCTGCCCGCACACCGCTGTCGGTGTACCATCACCGGCTGCAAACCGCTATATCTTGTGGGGTGGGCATCTTGCCTGCCCTACCGCGCATCGCCAATTAAAATAAACGGCGACCAAAAGTAGGGATGGCGATTAATTTGACTCAGTTTCGCTTTTTGCAGCGCTTCCCCTTTGCTCATTCCCTGCTTTAGATTCTGATAAAATTGAGTCATCAATTCTTTGGTTGCATCATCGTCAGCATTCCAAAGACTTGCCATTACTCCCTTAGCACCAGCGCGTTCAAAAACATAGGCAACTCCGGCAATTTCTTCGCCGTTTGAATTAGCTTGGATTGCAGTTTCACAGGCGCTGAGGGTGAGGAGTTGGGTGTTTTGCAATCCCAATAAGGCGGCGTCGGCAATGTTGAATTGTCGATCTGCAAATAGTATGGTATTCGCCTCCATGCCCAATGTTTTGCAGCCTTCGGGTTGGAAACAGCCGTGAGTTGCTAGGTGCAGGAAGGGAAAGCGGGGTGCTTGGAGTTTGAATTTTTCGAGAGTGGCGTCGTTGCGGAGAAAATATTCGCTACCGGGGAATAGTTGAGTGATATTTTTGACTTCTTCTTCGGTTCCGGGTATATCTTGCGGTTGGCGGGGGACGGGATTTGCTAATGCTAAGATACCTTTTTGTAGAGACGTTTCATGAAACGTCTCTACATTCGATTCCAGGGAACGACTGGAAAGGCGAGTCAGATAGTTGACGGGATATTTTTGGATGAGGAATTGGTCGGTTTGTTCGTCGTAGAGGGTTTCAAAGGGGATGTAGCGCAGTTTTCCTGTAGCGATGATGCTCAATTGTTTGGGCGAGAAAGCTTTGATTTTGTCTTCAACTGGACGAATTAGAATGTCGTAGAGTTTGCCTGCGGTTTCGATGTAGCTAGCATCCTTTTCGTTTTGCAGTTGTTCGCGGTATTGGGTGAAGAGTCGATCGAATTCGGCAGGGTCAATTGGTTTTTTAATGACGCTCAGTTGGTCTTTGGTTAAAACAAATATGGCTACAGTATTTGGTACGTTTTCTATATTGGTCAGCAAGACGGGTTGAATTACGACCGTTCCTGCTTGAATACTGGCTCTTAGTTGGGCAATATCTGTGGGTTTGGTTTCAAATAGTTCGGCGACTTCAGGAAAGCGACGGGAAATGTCTTCAGCTTGTCGATTTGTTTCTTCATCTAATGCCCGAAATTGTTGGAATAGTTGCTCTGAACAGTTGTTTTGCAGTTGTTGTAGTAAGAATTGCCGTTGTTGATTTTTTTGCTTCCATTCGTCAATTGCTTGCTGCGCTTGTGGGTTGGTAACTTTGGCGTCAATTAGGCGCGTATAGTCTGCGAGATCTGCTGTGGTGAAAAGGTTGAGCCATTCAAAGGCTTTTTCTGGTTGGTTTAGGTCAATGAGGAAAGAGATGAGAGCGATCGCTGTTCCTCCACGAATACCTGACTGCAAAAACTTTTGCCGATTTTCACGCTGTAAACCACCCCGAATTTCTAGGGTAATTTTGGTTGACTGCTCCAAATAAGTGATAGCCTCAGATGGTCGATTCGTATCTCGGTAGACCCCACCGATATTACTCAGCGTCGTGGCTTCCCCTGAGCGATCGCCCACTTTCCGGAGAATCGGCAAAGCTTGGTTGTAGTATTCCAAAGCCTTCTGGGGTTGTCCGATGTGAGCGCAAACGGTACCGAGATTAGTCAGCGTCGTCGCTTCTCCTGAGTGATTGCCCACTTTCTTGAATATGGGCAAAGCTTGGTTGTAATAATCCAAAGCCTTTTGCCGTTCTCCGATGCGATCGTAGACCGCACCGATATTATTCAGCGTCGCGGCTTCGCCTTTGGGATCGTCCACTTCCTTGAATATGGGCAAAGCTTGGTTGTAATAATCCAAAGCCTTTTGCGGTTGCTCGATGACTTTGTAGATCCCACCGATATTATTTAGCGTCGTCGCTTCTCCTGAGCGATCGCCCACTTCCTGGAGAATCCGCAAAGCTTGGTTGTAGTATTCCAATGCCCGTTGCGGTTGCCCAATGGCATGGTAGACCAAGCCAATACTACTCAGCGTCTTAGCTTTTCCTGAGCGATTGCCCACTTCCGAGAGAATCGGCAAAGCTTGGTTGTAGTAATCCAAAGCCTCTTGCGGTTGCCCGATGTCATCGTAGACTAAACCGATATTACTCAGCATCGCGGCTTCACCCAAGCGATCGCCCAATTCCCGGAGAATCAGCAAAGCTTGCTTGAAGTAATCCAAGGTTTGCTGGCGCTGACCCATGTTGTAGTAGTTAAAACCAATCCCAAGCAGTGCAGTCGCTTCAAGTTCTCTAGCTTTAAACTGTCGCGAAATTGCTATAACCCTCTGCAATTTTTCTATTGCTTGTCGGGGTTGCCCTTGCTGCGTATGTTGCGCTGCTTGCTCTAGCAGTCGCTTTAACTCTTCAACCTGCGAATTTTGACTTTGCCCCCAACTCGGTTGAACCATCAGCGGAACTGTCGCCGGAATTAAACAGATACCCAAAGCCAAAACACTGCTGATAATTCGTTTCATTGACATCAACTCACAGATACTATGTAAAGCAATTTTCGATTTGTATTTCAAAAAACTAGCTCAAACTCACCAGACAATTGAGATATTGCACCAGTCTCATAGCCCGCCCGGAAATCAATGATGCTGTTCGTGAATCAATCCCTGTGTCGCCCAAGCCCGCCCGGAACTCAAGTTCCGGGCTAACAGCGAAAGTCCATTTTAATGGACTGGAAGATTAGTATTGAGTCCACTTGAGTGGGCTAAAAGGGTTTAATAATAAGTATTTAGTCCTCTGAAGAGGACTTTCGCTATTAGACAGGGAATTGATTCCCTGTCGGGCTAACAACGAAGCGATTGGAATCGTGTAAAATTAACCTCCGATTTATTCACCAAAAATAAACATTAATTGGTAAAATTTATCGCTAACGACTATAAGGTGTTGCTTTAATCGTCATTTTTCCTGAAGATTCAAACGAAATTTCATCCACCACATAGGGAGTCGTTGCTGCAACTGACCGAAGACCCCGCAACTGCGCCCGACTAACTACAGTCCCTAGCCTCACTATCGCCTGCCCCTGGTTAGCGTCTCGCAGTTCAAACGCATTCAGGGGAACGCCTCGCCAGGTTTGTTGCCCAGTTGTCGTCGCTACCCTCTCCTCACCTCGAATCCTTCTAGAACCACCTGCTGCCGGAATCCACACGTCACCTGTGAATGTTACGGTTTTGATTTGAGCGATCGCCATTGATTGAGAAAAGCCATTTTCTGCCGAAAGCGTTAACTTTCGCCCCTGTGAATCGAACCCACTCACCCGACCACTCATCGAATCCCTTGCTGTCCGCACCAATGCCGACTGCGGCAAGGATACGGTAATCGTATCTTCCGCCCTAGCAGCAGGTGCTTGGGTTATATTTCGTTCCTTTATTTGTGTCTGTGCATAACCCGCCAGTCCAGGTATGGAAACTAGAAGTGCAACCACCAGCACCTTAAAAAATACTTTCATCGTTTCCCCAGCGCTCTGTCTCGATCTACACTAAACTTCTTGCATTTTTCGCTCAGATTTTAATCTGACGAGTGAGGTAAAGCCTTTTGGCTTGGTTTGTGTAGCGGCACCCTTAAGGGTGCCGCTACACAAACCAAGGTGTACCTCATCCGAGTGCAAACTGCTATATGCCCACCCCACAAGAGTTTTTTTTGCTTTGTGGGGTAGGCGTCTCGCCTGCCCCATTGCCCCAAATACTTTTGCAAGAGGTTTACTCTTCAAATATAGTCTAAGTAATATTTAAAACAGCCTGTGTCCCAAGCTACCCCACCTCCCCCACCTGCTGACGAACCCAATATTTTGGGGAAAATAATCGGTTTGCTTGGCTTGCTAGCCGTGTTTCTCTACTTCACTGGCTGGGTTTACCGCTGGGCATATTTCAGCTTTTTTCAGTTAGAGATCGCGACTCTCGACTTACCCGTCGAGTCATTTTTTATCGCGTCTTTCCAAGCACTTGTCGGGAATATTTGGGCAATTTTCCGCACCGCGATCGCATTCATCCTCACCGCCATTTTGATTCACTTAACCCTATGGCTAATTCCGAAACTTGCCAATGCGATCGCCAGACAATTAGACAGGATGCGATCGCGGATTGTTACCCTCACCAACAGGCGTCAGCGGTTTTGGATCGCGCGACAGATCGAATCTTTAGCACAGTTTAGATCGATGGACTTGAGTACGGTCAATTTTTTGCGATCGCTCATCCAAGAAACAGTCGTCGTCCCATGGACATTGATTGCCTTATTTTACCTAGCTCAATGGCAAGCAGATGCAGATGCTTTGATAGATGCCGTCAATTCCACTTCTAGTTTACCCGTCGTCACTTTAATCAATTCTGATGCTGAAAACAAGACAGCACTAGGACGCAAACTCGATAATCCTCTCACTAATCCTTCTCCTGCAAACTTCCGCATTATTGGCGATAAAAATCGCTACGAGTCCCTATTAGGAAAAGAAATTAACGATCCAAAGAACACCAGAGTTTGGCGCTTACTAATTGCTCGCAATAATTATGTTTATATCTTTCCCGCTTTACCAGAAAAAACTGGTAATCTACGTCCGCCAGTTGTAGCAATTCATGAAAGCGATGGTGGCGAACCCCTGTTGATACTCAGTCCCCAAGCTTCACCAAAGCGATCGCGTTGACTCTGGTATGTTTAATTACCATCCCCGCACCAGAAATAACGCAGCTGCCACTGTCCGCGCGTGAAGCTTGCGCTATCGCTCCAAGAATCGCAAATGCGTCATACAATTTGTATGTGCTTTTCATCGTTTGCGATCGCGTTTAATCCGGATCTAGCCAGTCTTCTAATTGCAATCCAGGAATATTGATAAAATCGCGAGTGTTGTGAGTAACCAGTATATCTCCACGAGAACGAGCAACAGATGCGATCGCAGCATCTAAGTCCCCCGTTGGTCTACCTATGCGTCTTAACTCACCTTGAATGCAAGCCGAATTCTTCAGCTGCGACGAGATCAAATTCCACCACAGTGGGTATAAAGCTAATAAACTCCTCTATCTCATTGATATTTTGATTAATTTGCCCAGAACAGTATGCACCCTTATAGAGTTCTGCTATTACAATTGTCGTCAAGTAACACTGGCTGTATTTGGAGTAAAATTTAGGCAGGACGAGGGGGTTTTGGTCAAGGATTGCACTACAAATATTGGTATCCAACAAATACACGAGCGTCTTTCCCTAAACATTTTGGTTATCCATCTGTTTGTCCCAATGGGCATGACGCTCTTGATCTAGCTCGTTCAAAATTTTGACAAGCTCCTTTCTCCCTTCACGAGGAGTTTGCAAGAATTCCTTCATCTTTTGCAGTTTTTCCTGTTCGCTGATTCCCTGAACCGCTTGTACTTTAATGATAATTTCTGTTCCATCAGGGATGTTAAGTTCCTCTAAAAGTTCGATGATTTTACCCCGCTTAATCCCTTTAGTTTGCATAAGTATTCCCCCATGCTGCTGCATAATTAGATTTTAACATTAGCGATCGCTCTAAAATCCCTCCTTCGTTACCCTGCTATGTTTAATTACCCCCACCCCGCAAGAAATAACGCAACCGCCACTGTCCGCGCGATCGCACAAAACTCACCCGATAATCTCTGGTTTCATAATATACAAACCTGTTTTGCACCCAACCCCGCTTGCCGTCGTTGAGAATTACCGGCGTCCAACCTTCTATGTCGTTGATTGACTCTTGCTGCCTTACGGGTAAATTCGTAAAATTTTCGGTATCAAATTGTACTAGCTCTTTGGAAAGGACGACGACGATATCGCTGCGGGTATGGGGTTGCGATCGCACGTTGACGTTTTCTCCTAAAATTCCCACTTGCGCTTGTCCTGCGGCGTTACTGATGGGGCTAAGCGCCATATCCGGACATACCCAAACATCGGAATCTGCGTCTTTTTCAGCGACGTTGGCGTTGCGTTCTATGGTACAACCTGCGCCAACCGCTTTTTCCATTGCTTGCCAGAAATTAGATTGAGAATCATCAATTTTATAAGTTTCTATATCAATTGTACCGCTGCGACTCCATTGGGTTTGGGGAGTGGAAATGGCACGAATAAAATTAGCGTCGCGGCGTTTTACCGACTCTAAAAAACGCTGGCGAAACTGGGTAAATTCGCTATTATTTTGTTTTTTTTGCAGCGTTATTGGTTTTTCAAAGCTAGAATTTGGCGTCCCACTTCCACCCTTGAATAAAACTAATGGATTTGGATTGATGACTCTAGATTGTCTGCGGTTGAGATAAGCAACTGTTGCCAGGGTTGAGCCAGTCACCGCCCCAAGTACAATCATTATAACCATCAGAATTTGTGCGGGTTTCATAAAAGCTAGGGACTAGGGATTAGGGGCTAGGGAATAGGAGAATAAAAAAAATCAAACTTCAGATTAATTTTTCAATCTGAAATCTGAAATCTTAAATCTACAATTCCCTAGCGAGAATAACTAGGTTCGTTACCGGGTTTCCATTTAATATTGCAGCCTATGCTGGGTTTTTGTTCTTGGGTAATCGGTTTATCGACTAAAATTGTTTCTATTGCCAAGCGCAAGTGTTTACCAGTCACGGGTATGCCGTTGCTGGGACGACTGTCATCTAATTGCCCGCGATAGACTAACTTGCGTGAGGCATTAAATAGGAAGAAATCGGGAGTACAAGCGGCGGTGTAAGCTTTAGCAGTTTCTTGGGTTTCGTCGTAGCAGAAGGGAAAGGTAAACCCTAATTCTTCTGCCATTTGTTTGAGTTTCTCTGGTGCATCTTCTGGATATTGATCGACGTTATTGGCGCTAATGGCGACGATGCCGATGTTTTTTTCTTTGTAGTCTTTCCCCAATCGTGCGAGGTCCGTTTGGATGTGTTTCACAAATGGACAATGGCGGCAGATGAACATTACCAGCAATGCTTTTTTACCGGCAAAGGTATCCAAGGAAATCGTTTTGCCCGAAACAACATCGGGAAGCTGGAATTCGGGTGCTTTAGTATTCAATTCCAACATAGTAGAAGCAGTTAATGCCATGGGGATTTTTCCTTTTAATCGACGGGGAACAGGACGCACCGGACGCACCGGACGCGGCGACGCGGGGAATGATCAAGGTGGGGAAGATGGGGAAGATGATGAAGATGATGAAGATGGGGAAGTAATTACTTCTACTTCCTTGTCTTCCTCTCTCCGCGTCTGGTGCATCTTTGCGTCTCCCTCATCTCCATCACCTCCAGTTGCAAAACTGGCAAGGGTCGCCAACCTGATAAGATTAGTTTGGGCTAATGTGAACTACCTAAACTGACCCCAAGGGTACAGTCTAGGCTTCTGACTTCTTTGCCCGTTGCCCCTTCACCTTACGGTTATTCGGTCTTACACAGGCTCCATCAGCAGTACCGGGGTTCCCTCCGGCATTGACCTCCATTAATGGAGAGTTTTGTATTCGGATGCCTTCAGTCCTGATATTCTTGGCTGCATTGGAGTCCCTGTCATGAAGCGCGTCGCAAGATGGACAAACCCACTGTCTGATGTCTAGGGACATTTCATCCATGATGTGACCGCAACAAGAACACTTTTTGGAACTGGGGAAAAATCGACCTATTTCTACAAGTTTTCCTTCTTTCTTTTTCAACTTGTAGTCCAGAAAGTTAACGAACATTCCCCATCCCACATCCGAAATTGATTTAGATAGCTTGCGGTTGCGTATCAATCCTTTAACGTTGAGGTTTTCAACTGCAATGACTTGGCTGTCGTCTACCAACTTTCTTGAGATTTTATGCAAGAAATCTTGGCGGTAATGTGATACTCTCTCGTGAACCTTGGCTACTAGCTTTTTGTACTTCTCTCTTGCCTTACTCCCTTTCTGTTTCCGAGCAAATTTTTGTTGTTTTCTGGTTATATTTTTTTCATGACGTTTAATGTGTTGAGGATTTGAGTATTTTGTAACTTGTTCACCGTCATAAACAATGGCAAAGTCTTTTAAACCCAAGTCTATACCAAGTACTTTATCCCCTGATGATTGACTATCACTATCTTCTACTTCACACAAAAAAATAGATGCAAAGTACTTATCTGTAGGTGTTTTGCTTATAGTAACAGTCTTAATGTTCCCTTCAATTGCTCGGTGAAATACTGCTTTAATGACTCCAATCTTGGGAATATTCAAGTATTCGCCTATAATAACTGTGACATTTTGTGGATGGATTGATTGCTTGTGATGTTTAGACTTAAATCTAGGAAACTTAGCACGTCCTTCAAAAAAGTTCTTGTAAGCTTTGTCCAGATTTAAAGCAACTGATTGCAATACTTGTGAATAGCAATCATTCTTTAACCAAGGATGTTCTATCTTTAATTTAGGTAGTAAACCGTAGACACTTACTTTTAACGATTTACCTGTTTGTTCATAATGTTGAATGCAAGTATTTAAGGCATAATTCCAGTACCACCTAGCACAACCAAAAGACCTGGCTAGAGCTATTTTTTGTTCAGTTGTTGGGTATAGCCTGACTTTTACTGCCTTCAACATTTTAATCGACCTCCTTGTTACCTTATGCTACCATCCTCATCAACCCCTCTCTCGCGTTGACCGACGGTCAACTCTTGTCGCAGGTCAATTCGTCATTGCCCCAAAATTCATCCCACGCTGCACTTCCTGTCAGATGTGGGGCTTCTTTTGGTTCAAGCTAAGATCGGCAATACCTTCTGTTTGATTGAGCCAAAGCCGATGACGCGCGTTTATTGCAGCAAAGGACACGAAAACGCTCCCGATAATCTCTATTGTCAATGGTGCGGTGAGAAGTTGAGTCAACACCAACCTGCTGGCAAGGGGATTTATCCGGGGATGCTGTTGGGCGATCGCTATCGCATCGTGCGTCTGCTGGGGCAAGGTGGTTTTGGACGCACCTATCTAGCTGAAGATATTAACCGATTTTCTGAACCCTGCGTATTAAAGGAATTTGCTCCCCAAGTGCGGGGTACCTACGCGCTGCAAAAAGCCGAACAATTGTTTGAGCGCGAGGCAGGTACCCTCTATAAGCTGCAACACTCCCAAATTCCCCGTTTTCGCGAATTATTCCGCTTTAAGCTGCAAGATGAAGGGCATTTATTCCTGGTACAAGATTATGTAGAGGGGCAAACTTATCGAGGGTTGTTAGAGACGCGGAAACGGCAAGCACAGCGGTTTAATGAGGCAGAGGTACAACAGCTACTGGTGCAAATTCTGCCAGTTTTGGATTACATCCACTCGATGGGTGTGATTCACCGGGATATCTCACCGGATAATTTAATTTTGCGGAATTCCGACTCGATGCCGATAGTGATCGACTTTGGTGGCGTGAAGCAAGTCGCCGCAGAGGCAGAATCTCAGTTTACTCAAGCTGCACCCGACAATGTTCCCTCTTTTGCCACGAGGTTGGGTAAAGTTGGCTATGCGCCAAACGAGCAAATGCAAATGGGGATGGTTTCTCCCCACAGCGACTTGTATGCTTTAGCTGCAACGGCGTTGGTGTTGCTGACGGGGAAAGAACCCCAGCAGTTGATCGACCAAAATTCGATGAGTTGGAATTGGCGGCGGGAAATTAACCTGAGTCCGAATTTAAGTGCCGTATTGGATAAAATGCTGAGTTATCGACCGGGCGATCGCTTTCAATCGGTTCGCGAAGTCATGCAAGCATTAGGCGGAACTATCCCTCCCGTCGCTACTTTACCTCCCACCCAACCTGCTTTACCCCCCACGCCGCCGCCTCAACAACAACCAACGGGGGTGACGCTACCTGTAGCACCGGGACACAAATCGATACCGAATCATCCCCCCGTTATTCAAACGCCGCCTCCTACTCCCTCGAATAATTCAGATCGGGGTTGGTCATCTTTGCTATTAACTAATATCTTTGTGATTGCGATCGCAGTTGTTGGTATTGCCGGTATTGGTTGGGTTGTAAATGGCATCGTCCGCAATATACCATCTGCCTCGAAACCTACTGTAAAACCAGTTCCGCCTAAAACCCCAGATCCAGAACCCGCACCCGCGCAGCAGTTTTCCCCAGCAGAACAAGCACGCAAAGAAAGGTTGCGCGATCGCCGTCGTCAGCTGGGGATTGATTATAACTTTTATGTTTCGTTGGTAAATGAAGCATTTTGGCACAGAAATCCGAATTTACGCGGACGCACCCTCAGCGACGAACCCAGGGACGAAGCTTTGCGGGAAAGATGGGATGCGATCGCTTCTGAATTACTCGATAAACTCAGATTGTTAAGTGCATCGGCGCGTCAGCGTTTGGGATTTTACGGACAAGCAGACCGCGATCGCTTTAAAGCAGATGTCAACGAGCTGCGGCTTTCCAGTCGCGCCCTCAATGATATAGTTGATGGGGAATTCTTTTATCGGTTTCCAGAACAGGAAGGGAAAGATTTCCTCGCTAAACCGATGGGTCAAGTTTGGAGTGCGATCGCTGACGATAAAGTTAACGCCATCAAATCCCAAACCGCGCTCAAACGAATTGAATTCGACCCAGGTGCAACTGGAAAACAAGTCAGCGGTACCCTTGAACCTGGAAAAGGCATTGCTTACATCGCCGGTCTTGCAGCCGGTCAACAAATGCGGGTAAATTTAGATGCTGACCGCACTGCTTTATTTTCCGTCTATCCGCCTACTAGCAATCAAAAAGCGCTCCTCGAAGATTCTACTAAACGCTCTTGGTCGGGGGATTTGTCCCAAAATGGTTTTTATGAATTTGTAATTGTTTCCAAAGCATCTAAACCAATTAATTATCGACTCAATCTCACCGCAGAAAACCCCGCACCACCTGCAACACCTGAACCACCTTCCCCGCCAAAACCTAAACCAATTCCCTCGCCTAGCGTTGACCGATCACCTACCTCACCACCAACTGAACCACCTACCTCACCACCAACTGAACCACCTACCTCATCTCCAACTGCACCACCTACCTCATCTCCAACTGCACCACCTACCTCACCACCAACTGACGAAACACCAGCAACTGACGAAACACCAACTAAAGATGTACCAGCGGCATCTTCCTCGCCTACACCTGGCACCACTGAACCTGCGCCGAAGCAATAAAAATTGAAAAGGGAATGAGCGCTCGCTCTCGTGCATTGCGAAAAAAGTTTAATTATGTTTGATCGCATTACTTTAAATTATGGGAGGACGAGCTTGTATTTGAGGCATCCGAATCACCGTTTCTCTAGTGGTGACATCCTCCCGACGCTGATGACGTAAAGGCTATTTATTGCCAAATAGCAAAAGATTGCTTGTTGCCCTATTTGTTAAGTTTTATTTAATTTGATTTATAGTTTGACATCGCCAGATATAATTTAATCATTTAAAAGCCGCGGAAGCACAGCGCCTAGCTGAGACGGTTTTCCCATAAAACCAATAACAACTGGGGATTGGATATGACGAGCAATTTAGCACAGCCCGAAGTGACGCCGAGCAGATATGTTACGTGCAATCTTTGCGGCAGCGATGATTATACAGTTTTGTTTGAGTCTGGGGTTGCCCAAACTAATCAAATAGTCAAATGTAACTGCTGCGGTTTGATGTATGCTAACCCCAGAGCGCAGGAGCCAGATTGCGTACTAATAGAACAGTACGATCCAGACTTTGTTCTCTCTACCATTCGCGGTAAATATAGCTGGAGGAATGAAAAAGAAGCACTCCAGGTTAGAGATTACGAAACAACAAAAGCTTATCTCAGAAAAAATTATCCTCAAAAAGGTCTCTTAGTTGAGGTGGGCAGCGGTTTGGGTTATTTATTAAAATTTTTTAAACAAGATGGGTGGGATGTGCTGGGAGTTGAACCCAATGTAGGCATGTGCAAATATGCCGAAAGAGAATTGGGTATAAAAGCTATCCCAACAATTCTAGAAAAAGCTGAACTACCCGATGAGTCAGCAGACGCGGTTTTAATGATGCACGTAATCGAACACGTACCCAATCCTTTGGAAACGCTGCAAGAAGTGTATCGCATCTTGAAACCCGGTGGAACCTTCGTTTTAGAAACGCCGCGTTACGATACGTTGATGTTCAAATTGTTGGGAAAAAGGGAAAGAAGTTTAAGCTGCGAGGGACATATCTACTTTTTTACCACCAACACGCTAAAAACAATGGCAAGTAAGGCAGGGTTTACAGTGGAAAAAGTCGATTATGTTGGGCGATCGCTTACAGTAAATAGGTTATTCTATAATTTGGGGGTGATCGGCAAGAGCCAGATTGTGAAGCGAGCGCTTGAATCGATATCCAAAAAGCTGAACTTAAATAAAGTTTGGCTCGAAATAAACCTGCGGGATATGCAGCGCTTTTATTTGAAGAAAGCCTAAATTTAACAGGACTTACGCAAATCACCTTTGTTTCTCGTCGTAAACAAACCGGGTTTCTTGATTTATACAGATAATCGTACTTGCCTAATTGCTTAACAAACACATAGTGAAAAAAATTCACTTGCTGCTACAAATCGCTGGCGCTGTTTCCCGTTTCACCAATAACCTCCTGATAAATTTTGACGAGATTTCTGGCTTTGCATTCCCATTCAAATTCTCTAGCTCGTTCGATAGCTTTTGCTGACATACTTTTTCGCAAATCTTCATTATTGACTAAAAGTTCGATTTTATTCGTTACTTCTTGCGTCAAATATTCCCTAGACAAAGGCTCAATTTTAAAACCCGTTTCCTCAGTAACATATTCAGCAATCCCGTCTCCAACTGAACCAACTACCTCACCACCAACTGAACCACCTACCTCATCTCCAACTGCACCACCTACCTCATCTCCAACTGCACCACCTACCTCACCACCAACTGACGAAACACCAGCAACTGACGAAACACCAACTAAAGATGTACCAGCGGCATCTTCCTCGCCTACACCGGGCACCACTGAACCTGCGCCGAAGCAATAAAAATGGGAAAGGGAATCAGCGCTCGCTCTCGTACATTGCGAAAAAAGTACAATCTAAGAATAGAGGCAAGTTTAATTATGTTTGAACGCATTACTTTAAATTATGGGAGGACGAGCTTGTATTCGAGGAATGCGAATCACCGTTTCTCTAGTGGTCAGTTTAGTTGCAAATGGCATGACTGTGGAGGAAATTTTAAAAGCTTATCCCTATTTAGAACCAGAAGATATTAAAGCGAGTTTGCAGTATGCTGCTTTTTTAGCTAATGACGAAGTTCGCCCCTTTGCCTCAATTATAGCATGAAATTTCAAGCTTATATGGGTGTTTCTCCCCAAACAGTTGAAATACTGCGTCAGAATGGATACGAGGCAGTTCACCTAATCGAAGAAGGATTGGAACGTCTAGAAGATTCTCTGATTTTAGAGAAAGCAAGACTTGAGGGGCGAATTGTTTTAACCTTCGATTTGGACTTTGGAGACTTATTAGCTGCCAGCGGGGATGCCTTGCCCAGTGTAATTATTTTTCGACAAGCAGAATACAACACCGAATTTTGTTTCGGCAAGACTGCTTCAAGTTTTAGCAGAATGCAGTCAAGATTTGGCAACTGGTGTAATTATAACCGTCCAGGATAATCGATATCGGTTGCGCCGACTGCCAATACAACCTCTGGAAAATTAATCAAGGGTGTTGACGACTCCCAGAAGTAGAAACTTGCTTTTTCCCATATTAACGCAAGTTGCTAGTTATAAACTTTGGCGTTGCTAATTGCTAATATAGGATTTTTACCAATCTCGCCATTAGCCATTAGCCATTAGCCGCTCCCAGAGAGATAACTAGCAACTTGAGTTATTATTAAATTTTATTTAAATTTGCGAAATTTTTAAATTAGCCAGATATAATTTCATCATTTAAAAGCAGCTCAAGCACAGCGCCTAGCTGAGACCGTTTTCCCATACAACCAAATTTGATATGACTAGCAATTTAGCACAGCCCGAAGTGACGCAGAGCAGATATGTTAAGTGCAATCTTTGCGGCAGCGATGATTATACAGTTTTGTTTGAGTCTGGGGTTGCTCAAATTAATCAAATAGTCAAATGTAACTGCTGCGGTTTGATGTATGCTAACCCCAGAGCGCAGGAGCCAGATTACCTAATAATAGAACAGTACGATCCAGACTTTGTTCTCTCTAGCGTCCGGAATATATTTAACCATAGGAATGAAAAAGAAGCACTCCAGGTTAGAGATCACGAAACAACCAAAGCTTATCTCAACAAACATTATCCTCAAAAAGGTCTCTTAGTAGAGGTGGGCAGCGGTTTGGGTTATTTATTAAAATTTTTTAAACAAGATGGGTGGGATGTGCTGGGAGTTGAACCCAATGTAGGCATGTGCAAATATGCCGAAATAGACTTGGGTATAAAAGCTATCCCAACAATTCTAGAAAAAGCTGAACTACCCGATGAGTCAGCAGACGCGGTTTTAATGATGCACGTAATCGAACACGTACCCAATCCTTTGGAGACGCTGCAAGAAGTGTATCGCATCTTGAAACCCGGTGGAACCTTCGTTTTAGAAACGCCGCGTTACGATACGTTGATGTTCAAATTGTTGGGAAAAAGGGAAAGAAATTTAAGTTGCGAGGGACATATTTACTTTTTTACCACCGACACGCTAAAAACAATGGCAAGTAAGGCAGGGTTTACAGTGGAAAAAGTCGATTATGTTGGGCGATCGCTTACAGTAAATAGGTTATTCTATAATTTGGGGGTGATCAGCAAGAGCCAGATTGTGAAGCGATCGCTTGAATCGATATCCAAAAAGCTGAACTTAAATAAAGTTTGGCTCGAAATAAACCTGCGGGATATGCAGCGCTTTTATTTGAAGAAAGATTAAATTTAACAGGACTTACGCAAATCACCTTTGTTTCTCGTTGTAAACAAACCGGGTTTCTTGATTTATACAGATAATCGTACTTGCCTAATTGCTTAACAAACACATAGTGAAAAAAATTCACTTGCTGCTACAAATCCCTTGAGCTGTTTCCCGTTTCACCAATAACCTCCTGATAAATTTTGACGAGATTTCTGGCTTTGCATTCCCATTCAAATTCTCTAGCTCGTTCGATAGCTTTTGCTGACATACTTTTTCGCAAATCTTCATTATTGACTAAAAGTTCGATTTTATTCGTTACTTCTTGCGTCAAATATTCCCTAGACAAAGGCTCAATTTTAAAACCCGTTTCCTCAGTAACATATTCAGCAATACCACCATTATTTGCAATAATACAAGGAAGTCCACAAGCCATGGCTTCTAAAACAACTGCTCCTCCAGATTCTCTCACAGAAGGAAAGCAAAAAATATCTGCTTCTCCATAGTATTTTATTGTTTCTTGATTGCTAACCCAGCCTACAATTTTTACGATATCTTCTAGAGACAAGTTTTTTACTTGTTGTTGCAATTTACTTTTTTCTGGGCCATCACCTACAACTATCAATTGAATTTTACTTTTGATTTCTGGCTTTAATTTGTTCACCGCTTCTATCGCGATCTCTGGACATTTAAAAGCGACCAATCTGCCAACAAAAATTAAAGTGATTTTTTCGCAATTTTTGGAATTTTGTTGAGATTTTTCCAAAAAATATTTGTCTACTCCATTTTCAGTCAATAAACTTAGTCTATTATCCTGTATGTTAAAAATCTTTTTCAATCTGTTTAAGGTGAAAGTTGAACCAACCAAAATTTTATCAGCGTTTGTGTAAGTTTTTATATACCCCGGTATAATAAATCTAGACAAATCCACTAAAAAACTTAAGTTTAAATATTTTTTGAGAGCGACTTCCTCAAACCAATCTGGAAAAGGAACACCACCATTGACTGGTCCTAAAACAAAACGAGTATTCTTACAAGCTTTGACAATTTTAACCGGATACCTAGTAGAAGTACCTGTAGGTATGGCATGAACTATATCATAATCTCCATTTATTACAGGTGTTTTAAACTTTTCATATACCAGGCGTTCAAATTCTTCATACATTAAATAAAAACAGCCAAGTTCTACTGGTCTCTTGATCGCTTCTCTAGGAATTTTTTCGGTTAATCTTGTATATAAACGATAATAGTTTTTAGTAAAATTGCTTTCGTTTATGTAAACAATATCCTGACAATATCCATGCTGTTCTAAAGCCGATCTATTACGTGAGTGAGTGACAAGGGTTATGTCTACAATTTTCTTAAGTTCCTTATAAATATTGAAGCACACTAAAGGAATCGATGACCAATCGGGATTGCACTGTTCTGCAATCAGCAAAACCTTCAGTTTTTTTTGAGACATATCCACCACCACAAAAATTCAACACTACATTAATGATGATTTTTGATTCATGGGATTAGCCACGCTGAACCAGATATAACCATGGATGAATTATAATTGCTGCCAGCTAATAGAGTTATTCTTATCTTATTATAGCAAGAGTTACCCATTTTGGGTAAACATCACAGGTATCGATATTCAAAAGGCTGAATTTAAATAAAGTTTGGATTGAAATCAAGGTGGGGGATATGCAGCGCGTTTATTTGAAAACAGCCTAAATCTGAGCGACCGGGTTTATGCTATTTCTAATTTTTTATTAGACAAATAATCGGACTTGCCTAATTGCTTAACGAAGGCATAATAATCTTGTATATAAGCTTCTATCTCTTCTCTAAATTTGTCATTTAAGAACTCGATCAATAAATATTTTGGTTTGTACTTGTTCAAGTCTAAACCTTTTAAAACATTGAGTTCGTAACCTTCTACATCTAAAGAGAAAAAGTCGATTTCCGTTACCTTTAATTCATCTAAAATAGAGGTCAGCGTTCTAGCAGGCACTTCAACTTCGTAGGGAGTAACGCCAAAAAACTCTTGTGCTTTTGTTAAATGCCCTGCTTCTACATAGGGATATTGAAAAGAACCTTTAACTAAAGACATCAGATGTCCGTAACTCATTTTAACGTGAGTTTGTGGATAATCGGCAGATACTAAAGCGCAGTTAAACACCTTGGAATTCGGACGTTCTAGAACGCATTCTCGATAAAGTTCGGGAATGGGTTCGATTAAAATTCCCGTCCAATTTTTCCAGCGTTCTAGGTAATAAGTATTGCTTTCGGAAAAGCCATCATTAGCGCCGACTTCAATAAAAAATCCCTGAGTGGGGAGATATTTTTCTAACTGTTTTTCCAGATTAGATTTAGCGGGTTTGGAGTAGCGATCGCTTCCCCAAAATTCAAACAAGCGGCGACGCCAGCGTTTCAAGGTTTGTTTTAATCTGTTGCGTTGGAACATTGCATCTATCTGGGGATAGATATACAGCGGCTTGCAGCCGCGTGAGGGAAAGCGTTATCGCTTTGTTTGTGTAGCGGCTGCCATTTTTGCTGCGCGCTTGACAAACAAACAAAGGTGTACCTCACAAAGAATGCAATCCGCTGTAAACCCGATTTCTACATCATACCAGGTTTCTAGTAATGTTGCGCTGGCTGTGCTAAAAAATTGACGATGGCATCTGCATCCAAAACCAGCATTTTTTTAGCTTGAGGACTGGCAATTTGGCCTTTTAAACACAAACTTAGCACCTGCATCTGTGGGTTTAGAATGGTTGGTGGTGGCTGAAGTTCCAACGCTTCATAACCGATGGAAGATCCCATTTGATGAACTGCTAGACCTAAAAATTTACCCAGACTGTGAATGACTATAATGCTATGTTTTGGATAAGACAAACCTTGGGAAAATAAAGCACCGAACCCTAGTAGATAAGCTAAATCTACTACCCATAAAACCTGCCCTCGCCAGTTACAAACCCCCATGACACTGGGGTGCATATCGGGAATGGGGGCGATGTGACTGGGGTCTAAACTTAGCACTTCAGCCAAGTTTGACCCAGGTAGCATGAATTGATTTTCATCTATTAGGGAGAAGCTGAGGAACTGCATGGTAGGAACATAGGTGGGATAAAATCATATCGCGAATATCAGTTGCTTGTAAAGTGGAACTTGGCAGCAAATTGGTTTGATGAGTAATGACTAGGGGACTAACATCTGGAGAACTGGGAATCCGACCGTGCGACCCTTTTACCAACGAAGCATCTAAGGGAATAATATCTAGCAAGGTGCGAAATCCAAACTGTTTTTTAAGTAATAAACTAGCGACTTTTAATGCAGGAAATCGAATAGCCGGATCGATAAACAACTCGGCTGGATCGTAACCTGGTTTGCGGTGGATATCTACAGTGCGAGCAAAGTCGGGTGCTTTTTTTTCCTCCAACCAATAATAATAGGTAAACCAAGCATTTGAGGCTGCAACTGTTACTAAATCCCCAGCGCGAGGATGATTTAAATGGTACGCTGCTTTTTCTTTTTCACCGAGTACTAATTCTACACCGGGTACGTTTTCCAGCAGTTGGCGCACGAGGGAAATTTTGTCTTTGTCGTTGACGTAAATGTGAGCAATTTGATGGTCGGCGACGGCGAAAGCAATACTTGCTCCTGCATCGAGTAATTCTCGCCCTAATTCTTCTCGCACGGTGAGATATCCATATTCTCGCAATACTCGGTTTAATGAAACTGGGCGACTAACGGGTGTGATGCCATATTCAGAAAGGACTATGACTTGCGCGCCGCGAGCGCAGTAAAATTGAATTAAGTCTTGGCAAATTTCATCGACTTGTTTTAAATCGGTTGCATTGGCTTTTTGATCGGTTCCCAAGCGCTGCAAGCAGTAATCTAAATGGGGAATATAAATTAACGTCAAAGTTGGGTTATGGAGTTCTTCGACAATTTTTGCAGATTGAGCAATCCAGGCACTAGAACGGATGGAAGTTTTTGGCCCCCAAAACTCGAATAAAGGAAAAGTACCCAAACGGTTTTGTAGTTGCGATCGCAAGTTGGCGGGTTGAGTATAAATATCGGGAATTTTGCGACCGTCGGCAGGATACATCGGTTTTGGCGTCACCGAAATATCCGCAGTTGAATACATATTGTACCACCAAAAAAGGTTAGCACAGGTAAAGTTTGGAGCGATTAATTTGGCAGTTTCCCAAATTTTAGGAGCCTGAACGAGTTGATTAGACTGTCGCCAAAACTTCACTTCACATTCGTCTTGGAAATACCAACCATTGCCGACAATTCCATGTCGATCGGGCGATTCTCCCGTCAAGTAAGTTGCTTGTACAGAACAAGTTACGGCAGGTAAAACCGGCTTAATTGAACTAACTTTACCTTGAGACGCCCAACGGGATAAAAATGGCATATGTTCCCCTAAAAGGCTGGGTGTTAGTCCTACAACATTGAGAACAACTGTTTTATGCCAGTCGGATTTAATGGCGGTATTTTTCATAATTTACAACCAGATTAATTTGAGTTTTACCGTCGGAGATAGTATGAGCTAAATTTATTCGCGATTTGTGTTTCAGTTCTTTTACCTTGAGTACGATGAGATATTCGTAAAACGCCTGCAAGGTACACCAAGTAAAACCAGCCGAACCATCCAAAAAACCTTTCAGCCCAAAATACATATAAAAGAAGCGAACTAACGGTCTAAAAGGAACGCGCAGGGACAGATTTTTGAGAGCGCGGCGTCTTTCTAATTCCGAACGACCAAAAAACAAATCTCGCCAATTAATTGTTCCCGATTATAACTGGATCTTGGTTTCAATTGCTTCATCGGTTGAGTAGCGGTTGTGCTTTTCAATCCAGCGACTAAACCCTTTGCTACAGGTATAATGGGGATAAGTTTCTTTGAGAAATCCGGTTGGCCCTAAACAAACTTCTCGTTCGGCGTGACCATAATCGGTAAACCAAACTTTGTCTTTACAAAATAGGCGCATTTGGTAACGGGGATATTGGGTGCTGTGACGAATCCAAGTCCCCATAAATAAGACTTGTTCGGCAACGTAATAACCAACGTATTTAGATGTTTTGATAGCTTCGAGACATTCAGCAAATAGCTTTTGTGTCATCCGTTCGTCGGCTTCTAAAATGTAAACCCATTCGTATTTAGTGGGGACATTTTGTAACATCCAAGTGCGTTGCTGTCCGTGACTTTCAAACTTGTGCTGTACAATGCGCACGGGGTAGCGACGGGCGATTTCGACAGTGCGATCGCTACTGTATGAATCCACTACAATGACATCATCAGATAGCATTGCCGATTCAATTGTATAGGCAATATCTAGTTCTTCGTTGTGGGTCAAAATGTAAATTGAGATCATGATAATCGTTTAACAAGCACCAACTTCTCGAATCACCACGTATATAGTTTGACAAATAATTGCCAAGTCGTACCAAAAACTCCACCGACGCTGATAGCGCAAGTCTAACTCGACTACTTTTTCAAAATCTTTCACCGTAGAACGACCTCTAACTTGCCATTCTCCAGTGATTCCCGGTTTAACATCTAAGCGTCGCCAATGATGCTTGCTATAATGTTCGACTTCATCTAAGGTGGGTGGGCGAGTTCCTACTAAACTCATTTCTCCCATTAGTACATTCCAAAATTGCGGTAGTTCATCCAAACTGGTGCGGCGTAAAAAACGTCCCAACCGGGTGACGCGCGGGTCATTACGATTCTTGAAAATTGGGCCATTTGCTTCATTTTGTACTAGGGATTGTAACTTTTCTGCCTTGACTATCATTGTGCGAAATTTGCTAATTTTAAACGGTTTTCCGTAAATAACGCAACGTTTTTGCGCGTACAAGATCGGGCCAGGATTATCTAAATAAATAGCAATTGCTATCGGGACGAAAACAACTGCCAAAATCACTAATCCGATTGTACTGCCTGCAATATCGAGTAGACGCTTAGAAACTGAATTAACTGAAGGATGAGTAGAGCCAACCCTGATAGATAAAGTGGTCATAGGTAATGGGTAATAGGTAATAGGTAATAGGTCATGAGAAAAAACAAATAACTAATGACCAATAACTAATAACTCCAGGACTTACGCAAACACCAAAGTTTCTATGAAAAATCGTCGCTTTGTCACCACAGATATACGCAGAAACAAAGGTGATAGGTCACCCAAGGTAGGGGCACGGCATCGAAGATATCTCGGATAGGCTAACTATATTATTGTTGCCGTGCCCCTACGCCCCATGACAAAATTAGACAAGTACAGCTTCTGGTTTGGGCCAACGATTTCTGACTTTACCAATAACAGCCATTTCGTGCATGAGACGGTCAAATCGTTCTGGAGTTAAAGATTGAGGACCATCTGATAAAGCTTTTGCCGGATTGGGATGAACCTCGATCATGAGAGAATCTGCACCAGCTGCGATCGCTGCAAATGCCATTGCAGGAACATACTCTGCTTTACCCGTGCCGTGACTGGGGTCAATTGCAATTGGTAAGTGAGTTAAACCTCGCAAAACCGGCACAACTGATAAATCTAAAGTATTGCGAGTATAGCGCTGATCAAAACTACGAATTCCGCGTTCGCAAAGAATCACATTTGGGTTACCAGCATCCAAAATATACTCAGCTGCCATCAACCATTCTTCAATCGTTGCAGACATTCCCCGCTTCAAAAAAATTGGCTTATCTTGCGCGCCAACTTTTTTAAGTAAAGGGAAGTTTTGCATATTGCGAGCGCCGACTTGTATTATATCAGCAACCTCGGCTACTTTACTCAGATCCGCCGTGTCCATTACTTCTGTAATAATGCCCAATCCGGTTGCTTTTCTCGCCGCTGCTAACAACCCTAAAGCACTTTCGCCATATCCTTGAAACGCATAAGGAGATGTGCGAGGTTTATAAGCACCACCGCGGAGAAATTTTGCGCCTGCTGCTTTAACTCGCCGCGCTGTTTCTACAATCATTTCTTCATTTTCCACCGAGCAAGGGCCAGCAATTACTACTAATGGATGTTCTTCGCCAAAGTGTACAGTTCCAGATGGTGTAGAGACAGCAACTTCGCTCGGTTGTCCGTGACGAAATTCGCGACTAACTCGTTTGAAAGGTTGTTCTACTCTTAATACTTGCTCGATCCAAGGACTAATATTTTGAATTTGCAGCGGATCGAGAGTCGCAGTCTCGCCAATCAAACCAATGACAATTTTATGCCGTCCAACGCTTTTTTCTGTTGTAACTTGCCAAGTCTCTTGTAACTCTTGCCGAATCCGATTAATTTCCTGTTCCGGCGTGCTGCTTTTAATCACTACAATCATGGTTACGTTCCTCGCGTGTTGTGAATGGCTAATGGCTAATGGCTAATGGCTAATTGCTAATTGGCAGTTCAATTAACTATTAGCAATTAGCAATTAACTAATGAAGAAATTGGGCTAATTGTTCCAACTTTTTCCAAGCTGCTCCGCTTTGCAGGATGTCTTTAGCGATTGAAATGCCTTGAGTCAATTCTGCGATCGCTTCGCCGACGTACAATGCTAAAGCGGCGTTTAAAGCCACTACATCCTGTTGCGATCGCGTGCCTTTTCCTTGTAAAACTGCTTTGAGAATTGCGGCATTTTCCCCCACATCTCCACCCCGCAATTCCCCTGTGGGTGCAGCCTTCAAACCGAGTTCTTCGGGATTAATTGCCATCAAGCGCACCTGTCGATCTTCCACGATAGCCAAATCGGTTAAATCGGCTAATCCAGCCTCGTCTAACTTCTCGCGTCCGTGCAATACAATCCCTTTTCTTGTACCCAATTGACATAAAGATTGGGCGATTGGTTGCATTAGATTGGGGTCGCATACACCGATTATCTGCCCAGTTGGTTGCATGGGATTGAGCAGGGGGCCTAAAAGGTTAAAAATGGTGCGAATTTTGAGAGTTTTTCGCAAAGATGCTACCACTTTAAACGCTGGATGCCAACCGGGTGCAAATAGAAATGTAATGCCAACTTCATCAACGGCTGCTTGAATTTTTTCCGGGTTGGCATTAAGATTAATTCCCACTGCTTCTAAAACATCCGCCGATCCAGCTTTACCAGATGCCGAACGATTGCCGTGTTTCGCAACTTTTACTCCTGCTGCTGCGGCTACAAACGCAACTGCTGTGGAAATATTGAAAGTTGAAGCGCCATCGCCGCCAGTTCCGCAAGTGTCAATCAACTTTGGCTCGTTCCCTGGCTCCTGCCTGGGAAGGCAGATTTTTGATTTTGGATTGGGAATTGGTGATGGAATTAAAGATTGCGATCGCAATACTTGAACCATGCCGACTAATTCGTCTGCGGACACTCCTTTGGCTTGAATTGCTGCTAAGATTGCGCCCGATAAAACGGGGGGAATTGCTTCGTTTAGCCAACCTTGCATCAACTCGGCAGATTGAGCGACTGAAAGCGATCGCTTATCGAGCAGTTGTTGCAATAGAACGGGCCAATTTGCGGAATATTCTGCTAACTTTAAACCGTTAACAGCTTGAGTAACAGCTATCATCCTGGAAAATTAGTAATGGGTAAAATCAAACAACAATTAGCAATTAGCAATTAGCCATTAGCAATGACTAATAACTCAAAAATTTGGCAACGGTTTGCACGTCTTTGTCACCGCGCCCGGAACAATTAATGACAATTCGGGGACTGTTGGTGAGTTGGGGAGAAAGGGTTTCTAGGTATGCGATCGCATGAGCAGTTTCGAGTGCCGGAATTATCCCTTCTAACCTTGAAAGCAGTTGAAATGCCTCTAAAGCTTGCCTATCTGTCACGCTGTAATATTCTGCCCGTTCGGTTTCTTTTAAATAACTATGCTCGGGGCCAACACCAGGATAATCCAATCCCGCACTAATTGAATGCGCTTCGATTACCTGACCATCGTCATCTTGCAATAAGTAACTCATCGCACCGTGCAACACGCCAATTCGTCCCCGCGTTAGGGTTGCTGCGTGCTTTTCCGAGTCAATTCCTTCGCCCGCTGCTTCAATTCCAATTAAGCGCACCGATGGTTCATCAACAAACTCGTGAAACAGTCCGATTGCATTAGAACCACCACCCACACAAGCGAGCAAAATATTAGGTAAACCGCCCCATTTTTCCTGACATTGCGTGCGAGTTTCTTGTCCAATTACGGCGTGAAAATCCCGTACCATCATCGGATAAGGATGAGGCCCCGCAACCGAACCTAGAATATAGTGAGTGGTTTCTACATTCGTTACCCAGTCCCGAATTGCTTCGGAAGTGGCATCTTTTAAGGTTCCGGTTCCTGCTTCTACGGGACGAACTTCTGCTCCCATTAATTTCATCCGAAATACATTGAGCGCTTGTCTTTCCATGTCGTGGACGCCCATGTAAATTACGCATTCTAAACCAAATCGAGCGCATACTGTAGCCGTCGCTACGCCGTGTTGTCCGGCTCCGGTTTCGGCAATAATTCGCTGTTTACCCATGCGTTTTGCTAATAGTACTTGGGCTAAAGCGTTGTTTATTTTATGCGCGCCTGTATGGTTTAAGTCTTCGCGTTTGAGGTAAATTTGCGGCCCGCTGCCATCGGGTTTGGCATAGCGTGCAGTTAAGCGCTCGGCGAAGTATAAAGGGCTGGGTCTTCCTACATAATCTCGCATTAAGTTTTGCAATTCATATTGGAATATTGGGTCGTTGCGATATTGGTAAAAGGCGGTTTCTAGTTCGCTTAATGCAGGCATTAATGTTTCGGGAACGTATTTGCCTCCGAACTTGCCAAATCGTCCTAAGTTGTCTGGTCGGACTGGGATGCTGGATGAGGCTAGAGTGAATAATTCTTTTTGATTGAACACGGGTGGAAGTCTCCTTTTTTTTAATGAACCACAGAGACGCAGAGGACGCAGAGGAAGAGAAGAAAGAGGTGTGGTTTCTAGACTCAGATTTTGCACCTGCTGTTTTAGCCCGCCAGGGAATAAATTCCCTGGCTAATAGCTCAAGTCCTCTTAAGAGGACTGAAAACTTTCCCAGAGGCAGAGCCTCTATTCACTCGTTCCCAGGCTGAGCCTGGGAACGAGGATCTAGTGGGCTGCTGCCTCCGTGCAATTAAGTTTTAAGGTGTGAGTAGGGGTGAGAGTAGTTGTTGAGGTGCGATCGCATGTTTTAATTCGCGACAAAGTTGCCCGATTTTTTGCAGTCCTTGTTCGGGGGTATTTTGTGATAAATGTTTGACAAAAGCACTGCCGACAATGACTGCATCTGCACCCCAGTCTCTCACTTGACGCGCTTGTTCGGGTTGAGAAATGCCAAAACCGACACCGATGGGTTTGTTGGTGGTTTGTCGCATTTCTTGCAGGATGTCTTTTACTCTTGTTTGAAGTTGCGATCGCATTCCGGTTACTCCGGTGACGCTGACTAGGTAAATAAATCCAGAAGATAAGCGCGCGATCGCTTGAATGCGTTGTTTTGAGCTGGTAGGTGCTACGAGTAATATGACTTCAATTCCCAAATCAGCAGCGTTTTTTAACAGTTCTCCTGCTTCTTCTACGGGTAAGTCAGGTACTACTAAACCCTTAATTCCGGCAATTGCAATTATGGCTAAAAATTGCTTGATGCCTTGATTCAAAATCTGGTTGTAATAAGTAAATAAAATTAGCGGTGCTTTCAAAGTTGGGCTAACAGTTTGAACGACTTCTAAAACCTGTTCTAATCTAGTTCCCCGTTGTAAAGCTTTTGTCGCTGCTGCTTGAATTACCGGGCCATCTGCGAGCGGATCTGAATAGGGCACGCCCAATTCAATTAAATCGGCACCATTCGCATCTAAAATCCGTAAAGCTTCTGCGGTTGTTTCCAAGTCAGGATCGCCTGCGGTGATGAAAGGAATTAAGGCACACTGACGTTTAGTGCGTAAAGATTCAAAGCACTTAGAGATAGTATTCATCTGGATGGTAATGGGTAATTGGTAATGGGTAATTGGTTAAGTGTATAAAACAATCTTGCCCCGCACGCCTTCGCCGCCCTGCTCGAATTTTTTATGAGCTTCAGCAATTTGATTCAGTGGAAAACTCATGCCAATAACTGGCTTAATTTGACCCCGTTCAATCAGCATTCTCAGGGCATCAAGTTTAGGGCGGGTGCGGTCTAAATGGACAAAATGAACCGTGATGTTTTTCCCAATGGCTAAGTTCAAATTTCCTGCTACCCCGGTGACGGTGACAGCTTGACCGTTCTGTTTAACTACCATCAAGCTGCGGGCTAAAATTTCACCGCCAACGGTAGTCAAACAAACGTCAACGCCTTCACCATTTGTTTGATTGAGAATGATGTCAGCAAAGTTTTCGTTGCGGTAGTCAATTGCTCTGTCTGCACCGATGGATTTTACTAGGTCGATGTCATAGCCGCCGCAGGTTGTATAAACATAAGCTCCTGCTGCTTTTGCTATTTGAATTGCGCAGGAACCAACCCCACCTGCACCGCCGTGAATTAGCACGGTTTGACCAACTTTAATATTTGCTCTGTCGATGAGTGCAGCCCAAGCCGTACCGCCTGCTACAGGTACGCTAGCTGCGTCTTGATGGGATAAGTTTGCCGGTTTTTTAGCAACAATTGATTCGTCGGCTGCGTGATATTCAGCGTTGCCACCGTTGCCTTCTAAAAGGGGTATGGCATAGTAAACTTCATCCCCTATTTTAAAGTCTTTTACGCTTTCACCGATGGCCTCAACAACTCCGGAAACGTCATAGCCGAGAATAGCAGGCAACTTGACTCTTGGCCCAAATATTCCTTGACGCACCCCACAGTCGGCGGGGTTAATTGAGGTGCCATAAACCTTGACTAAAATTTCGTTTTTAGCGGGTATTGGTTTATCGACCTCGCTTTCTGCAAAAACTTCTGGGCCTCCGAAGGCTGTGATGACCATCGCTTTCATGCAAATACCTGGGTATTTAATAAATTGGTTACAGCTTGTTCTAGGTTTGTTTGCTTGACTAAGGACTCGCCAATTAGAACAGCCCTGGCGCCCCATTCTGCTACCAAAGCTAGGTCAGCAGGTGTATGCAAACCAGATTCGCTGACAACTGTAATGCCCAAATCTTGGCATTGCGATCGCCTCGCTTGCATCAGTCTCTGGGTGGTTTTTAAATCCACGGTAAAATTGACCAAGTTCCGGTTATTAATTCCCACTAATTGCAAGTTGGGCAGTGTCAAAACTCGGTCGAATTCATCCAAGGTATGCACTTCTACTAAAGCAGTCATGCCCAATTCGCGGATAATTTGGGAAAATTCTAACAGTTCTCCATAGCAGAGAATACCCGCAATTAGTAACACCGCATCTGCGCCTGCTGCTCGTGCTAAATAAATTTGGTAAGGGTCAATAATAAATTCTTTGCACAGCAGTGGAAGGGAGACTTTTTGACGAATTGCCCGCAGATTTTCAAAACTGCCTTGGAAGAACTTTCGATCCGTTAGGACGGAGATACAAGCAGCACCACCTCGCTCGTAGGATTGCGAGATCGCAAGGGGGTCAAAGTCGGCTCGAATCACCCCTTTACTAGGCGACGCTTTTTTGACTTCTGCTATTAAGCTAGGTTTGCTTGGACTTTGCTGCAAAGCTGTTAAGAAATTGCGCGGTAAAGGCGGATCGTCTATCTGAAATTGCAGTTCTGAAGCCGGCATTAAGCTTTGCATTTGCGCGATTTCTTCTTGTTTGTGCAGCACAATTTCTTCAAGAATGTGGTGCGGTTTTGGGCGAGAATATAGCATAGTCACCGTTTGGGTTTGTATATGCAGTGCTTCGATCTTCTGGCAGGAAATTGGCAGATTTGGCGTAGGTGTGGATGACGTTGTTAATAATCGCCAACCCCACTTCTCCTGCTAAGGTCATGATTGATTCGGGGTGAAATTGAACGGCAACAATTGGCAGGCTTTTATGCTCGATGGCCATAATTACATCATCGTGGGAAATTGCCGTTACTTTTAATTCTTCGGGTAGATGTTCGGGCAGGGCATATAATGAATGGTATCTGCCAACTTCAAAAGATGGCGGTAAACCTGCAAACATTGCGGACTCTGGATCTTTGACGAAAACGCGCGATGATTTACCGTGTTGCGGGTAACTCAGAACGCCTAATTTACCCCCAAAAGCTTCTACAGTTCCTTGCAAACCCAAGCAAACTCCAAAAATAGGAATTTGACGATTTATGCAGGCGCGGACTGTTTCTTTTACGCGAAAATCGCTGGGTCTGCCGGGACCGGGAGATAAGACAACTAAGTCGGGACTTTCCTCATCAAAAACGGATTCGGGAAAGCCGTGTCGCAGCGTTGTAACAATCGCACCTGTCTGGCGAATATAGTTAGCTAAGGTATGAACAAACGAGTCTTCATAGTCAATTAATAAGACGCGCTTGTTGCGTCCTGGGGCAGCTTTTATCTTGTCATCTACCACGATGGGAGAAGTGGCGAAGCTTGCTTGTTGGGCGCGGTGAATGGTTTCAAACAGGGCGGCAGCTTTGGTTAAAGTTTCCCGTTCTTCTGCTTCTGGAATTGAGTCGTAAAGCACGGTAGCGCCGACTCTAACTTCTGCGATCGCATCTTTTAATCGTATCGTCCGCAAAATTAATCCGGTATTCAAATCGCCGTTAAATGTTAGCCTTCCCACTGCACCCCCATACCAGCGCCGGGGACTATTTTCGTGCTGTTCGATAAACTGCATCGCCGCCCGTTTTGGTGCCCCCGTTACTGTCACTGCCCAAGTATGGCTGAGAAACGCATCCAAGGCATCAAACTCAGGTCTTAATACGCCCTCAACGTGGTCTACTGTATGAATTAAGTGACTGTACAATTCAATTTGACGCCGCCCAATTACTTGTACCGATCCGGGTTCGCATATCCGCGATTTATCGTTGCGATCCACATCCGTACACATGGTTAATTCGCATTCATCTTTGCGCGAATTGAGCAATTCACGAATCCGATCCGCATCGTCAATCGCATCTTGTCCGCGCGCAATTGTGCCGCTGATCGGGCAAGTTTCTACGCGCCTCCCTTCAACGCGCACAAACATTTCTGGCGATGCGCCAATCAGAAATTCACCACCTAAATTAAAGATGAATCCGTAGGGACTGTGGTTAATTTGCTGTAGCGTTTGAAATAGTTTCGCTGGTGCTTCTTCGCAAGCTTCAAAAAAGTTTTGACTCGGAACAACTTCAAATAAATCGCCGCGCTTGAAGTATTCTAGTGCTGTTAAAACTTTGCTGGCATACTCGCCGGGAGTATGGTCGGATTTCTGCGTGGGGAATAAGTTCTCGCCTTTGTAATTAATGAAATCGCCGGAACGATCTAAACCGCTGGTGCTGCCGTAATGAGTTTCAAATTCATATTGATAGCGAAAAGCTCGCTGTTGATAGTAGTCTACTATCACCAATTCATCGGGGAGATACAATACTAAATCTCGCCAATCGGCGGCGCGTTCGCGTTGTTTAGGTATTGACTCAAACTGAAATACCAAGTCGTATCCAAAAGCACCGTATAAGCCTAAGTGTTCGTCCTCGATGCTGTAAAACGAATGTAGAAGATCCCGAATCACCGTAAAAACAGAAGGTTGCTTGCTGCGCTCTTCTTCTGTAAACGATCGCTCTGTGGGTTTGATAGATCCAGCGATCGCATTTGGCGTCACAGTAACATCTTGCAGTTGCGGTTGATCCTCTAAACGTTCGGCTAAATAAGGCAACATTACCTTGCCGCGATCGTTATGTGCCGTTATAGTAAAAGCATTCTCTTTCGTCGAAAGTTCTAGCGGTGGGTTAACAAACCCCATTGCCCATCTTTTATATCGTCCTGGGTATTCATAGCTACTTTTTAGCAACCCGCCGCGCTGCCAATTCAAGCATGACAAAATATCTTCAATCGCAGTGTCCATCAAAATTTCTACAATCGATCGCGTTACGCGAACACCACCAGAAGTTATGTAGGAATGTGACTCAAAAATCATGGGAATATTCTTCCTAACTGCTTGCCTTTAAAAATCTGACCTAAGCGAGATGCCAGCGGCACTAAGCTTTTATTACCCAGCCGATGAAGAATATCAAGCGGAAAGGTTCGGTGACGTTAGCTTGAGAAACGCTGCACCTTTCATAGAAGTTTACAAAAGCCAGAAGCTCAATAGCAATGAATTATCTTTTGATCTGCTTGTCAATTCTTTTGAAAATGTAGTTAAACATAAAATCGCGATGCTGCTAGCTCCCCGACTTCACAAGAGAAGTCGGGGAGCTACGTAGCTAAGTTTATTCATACCCACCTAGTTATTTTTATTTTTGCTACGCATTTATCGAGTTTTATATTTAACATAAAATTTCATATTTCCCCAAAAGCTTAATGCTTTTATAACCAGAGTGACCGGCTTTACAAAAAAAATCATCAGCCCTTAGATAGAAGTCCAGTTAAGACATTCAGATTAATCTTACTGGGTGGTGATTTAGTAAAAATGCTCGGCCAGAGTACAAATTACTATTAATATCAATTCCGTTTAAGTAGTTTAGTAAAATTTCTGGATCGTCCTGCGGGTCAATCCAAACTATGACTACAATTACGGAAGCGATATTAAACCCACAACACCGTTGATCCCTGCGATGACAGCAAATGAAGCAGCTTCCCAAGCTTTCTGTTACCAGAGCGTACCTAGCTTGTAACTAGGGACACGCTATTTGGGGCTTGTGAATTGTGAGGAAATCAAACAACCCAAAACTATCGGTTGCGGGTGCGCGAGGACTGGTGAAGCATCCTTGTTTTTACTAAAACCAGTCATCTTACCTGTTGTCTACCATACTCAGCGAGAGGAGAGACGGTGAAAAAAATTTTGGTGATAGAGGATAGTAAGCCATTCAGAAACCAGATTCTAAAACAGCTTGAATCTAAAGGTTTCTATACTATCGCGGCTGAAAACGGCTTTGATGGCATTAGACTCGCAAAAGAACAGTTACCGGATTTAGTAATTTGCGATATTTTAATGCCGGATCTTGATGGTTACAGCGTTCTGATTACGCTGCGCCAAAACCCGGATACGGCGATTATTCCCTTTATTTTTGTCACTGCCAAAGTAACCCGGAGTGACCTTCGTAAAGGGATGGTTTTGGGAGCAGATGACTATCTTACCAAGCCATTTACGCCTGAGGAATTAATCGCTTCCGTCACCACGCAGTTGGAAAAACAGGTAGCTTTGCAAGCTGCGATCGCAACTCGTTTAAACAAAGCCACCCAAAACCAACCAGCGGCGGATATTGCTTCCGCAGGTTCAATTCAAGCAGATAATAATGTCGAGTCAATTTTGCCCAATTGTCCCCAACTCGCTGAGGTTTTCCAGTTTATTGAAGCCAATTATCATCGATCGATTAACCTGTGCGATGTAGCCGAAGCCGTTGGTTATTCTCCCTCTTACTTGACTAATCTGGTGCGACAGCAAACCGGACACAGTTTATATCGCTGGATTGTCGAACGTCGCATGGCGGAGGCGCTTTCTTTGCTGCGAAAAACTGATATGGCAGTTAATCAAATTGCTACAGCGATTGGCTATAAGGATGCCTGCCATTTCAGCCGCCATTTTCGCCAAGTTCACGGCACAAGTCCCCAAGCTTGGAGAAACGCCAATCGCCCTGGAGAAAGTCAACCAAGAGCGAAAGAATTGACAAGGCGATCGCAAGATTATTCATTGCCAACGCCTTTGACCTGTTAGTAGACTCTAAAAAGTGGAAAGTCGATACTTGCAAAGCTTAAAAATCCTAGCTTTACAAGCATCAATTTTTCCACGAGTAGGGGCGGGTTTAACCAAATATTTTGTGGTTACAACTATTAGACCTCTCCAAAAAACAAACTCAAAGACTGCTCGTGTCGCCTATCCCACAAGAGTTTTTGCAGAAGTCTATTGGTTGGTAAAACCCGCCCCTACAGACGATTTTAATTCGTCTAAAAACCAGTATTTTGACCAAAACCAAAGCTAGGAGTTGAAGCAATGGTTACAGTCGCTCAACAGGGTGCTACCGATCGATACAAGCTGTTTGCGCTAACGCGCGATATTGCCCTGGTACGCCTAATTTATTTCTGATTTAAAGTTAGTGAGGTACAGCCCTTTGGCGCTTCGTTTGTGTAGCGGCACCGTTAACGGTGCCGCTACACAAACAAAGCCGTACCTCATAGGGCTGCTTTCCCGCTGTATTTCTGATTTATGAATTAGCTCTCCCCGCTTCAATCTGCAATTCTTTAATCGGAAATTTGAAAGGAAAATCTAGAATTACTCAAGGAAATGACTCAAAACTTTACTCAAAAAATCGCTTCCATTACCACCGACTCGCGTCAGGCATTAGATTTAACTACCTTCGAGTACCAAAGTCTTGACGAACAGAAACAGGAATCGGTTGCTAGTGCGATCGCAAAAATGTTAGAAAATTTGGGCATCGCCTACGCCTTTGGTGTCCCTGGGGGTGCGATGGCGTCCCTGTGGGGTGCGATGTCCAACAGCGACTTAGCAGTGATTCACTTTCGCCACGAAGGAGGAGCCGCGTTTGCCGCCGCCGAGGCGTACTTCGCCAGTGGTAGCCCGGTAGCAGTTTTTACCACCGCCGGCCCAGGCATCACCAATTCCCTCACCGGATTGTTTGCGGCGCGGGGTGAAGGGGCGAAAATTATTCTCCTCTCTGCTTGTACGTCAGCATCCCAGCGCGGCAGGTGGGCGATTCAAGAAACCAGCGCCTTCACGCTACCCAGTTCGGGAATTTTTACATCAGGAACGCTGTTTAATTTTGCCGCCATCGTCGAAAGCGCCGACCAATTACCGCAAATTTCGCGCAAACTCGCGCTTGGTTTGTCGCAACCCGGTGGTTTTATCGCCCATTTGAGCATTCCCACCGGAATTCAAACCACTACGCTCAATACCTCCTTACCAAAGGTAAGCGTTGCCGAAACTGGTTCCATTCCCAACGAAGAAACCATCGCCAAATGCGTGCAGTTGCTTTCTGAAGGGCGATTTGCAATTTGGGTAGGTTTCGGCGCGCGGGGTGCTGCAAACGAGATCCGCCAACTGGCAGAGAGAACGGGCGCGGCTGTGATGTGTTCCCCGCGCGGCAAGGGCATTTTTCCCGAAAATCATCCCCAATTTGTCGGCGTAACCGGACTCGGCGGACATGCTTCGGTGATGCAGTACCTGCGCGAACAGCCTCCGGTACGCACGTTGGTGCTGGGGACGCGACTGGGCGAACCGACTTCGTTTTGGAGTGAAGCAATGGTTCCCCCGCGCGGCTTCGTGCATGTGGATATCGACCCAGAAGTGCCGGGAGTCGCCTTCCCTCATGCTGAAACCTTCCCCGTGCAATCCGATGTGAAAGCGTTCTTGAAAGCGCTGCTCAAGCAATTTCCCAAACGTCCGGGTATAGCCGTATCTTTACCTAATCCAGAAATAGAGGTAGTTGCAAAAGATACAGCTAGCAAGTTAGTGCGTCCTGCCGTGCTGATGGATGCGATTCAACGAATAATCGTTGAAGGAAGCGATGCCTTAGTCTTAGCCGAGTCGGGGAATTCATTTACTTGGTCAACGCACATGTTGCAGTTTACACAACCAAATCGTTACCGCGTCAGCACCGGCGTCGGGTCGATGGGTCATACCGTCACGGGTGTGGTAGGCGCGGCAATTGCCCGCGAAGGCAAAGCCGTCGCCATTGTCGGCGATGGGTCGATGCTGATGAACAACGAAATCAGCACGGCGGTGAAATACCGAGTTCCTGCGGTTTGGGTTGTACTGAACGACGCTCGGTATAATATGTGTCACCAAGGCATGGCAATGTTAGGGATGACAGGTGCGGATGCCTTGTTGCCGGAGACAGATTTTGTAGCGATCGCGCGGGGAATGGGTGCAGACGGAATCCGCGTGGAAAGCGAATCCGAGATAGAAGCGGCGTTGGAATGTGCGATCGCATCAACTGGTCCGTTCGTCATCGATGTCATCATTGACCCCAATTGTCCCGCCCCCTCCCAAGGACGCAACAAGAGTTTGCTAGTTGCACAAGGCGTCAAATCCAATTGTGCCAAACAAATTTCATTCCCATTAGTAGATAGCTAATAGCTAATGGTTAATAGCTAATGGCTAATGGCTAATGGCTAATGGCTAATGGCTAATGGCTAATGGCTAATGGCTAATGGCTAATGGCTAATGGCTAATGGCTAATGGCTAATGGCTAATGGCTAATGGCTAATGGCTAATGGCTAATCGTCAAAAAACAATCACCAAATAGCAATGAGCAATGAGCAATGAGCAATGAGCAATGAGCAATTAGCAATTAGCAATTACCAAAACGGAGTGCTACGTGAACCTGTTTGAATCGACTCAAAAAATGGGTCATGAGCAAGTACTTTTTTGCCATGACAACAAGACAAATCTCAGGGCAATAATTGCCATTCACGACGCCGGATTAGGAGCGGCAATGGGTGCAACGCGCTTATGGCCTTATGCCAGCGAAGAAGAAGCTTTAAAAGACGCCCTGCGCCTCAGTCGCGGCATGACTTACAAAGCAGCTTGTGCGGGCATTCCCGTCGGTGGCGGAAAAGCAGTCATTATCGCCAAACCAGAACATAAAACCGACGAAATGCTAGAAGCTTACGGGCGGTTTGTCGATAGCCTCAACGGACGTTTCATCACCGGACAAGATGTAAATCTTTGCCCAGAAGACGTTCGCACAATTCGCCGGGGAACCCGTCACGTTGTCGGCGTATCCGAACAAGCCGGAGGGCCAGCCGTTACCACCGCTTTAGGAGTTTTTCTGGGCATCAAAGCCGCCGTAGAGTTTCGCTTGCCCAACAAAGAATTGAACCAAATTAGAGTAGCGGTTCAAGGCGCTGGAAATGTCGGGAAAAACCTTTGCCAGCTTTTGCATCAAGCTGGAGTAGAAATTTTTGTCACCGACTTAAGCCGGGAAAGAACAGAGGAAATTAAACAACTTTATGGAGCAACAATTGTACAACCGGAGGAAATTTACTCCTTAGATGTAGATGTTTTTGCCCCCTGTGCTTTAGGAGGAGTTATTAACTGCACAACTCTGCTTTTGCTCAAAGCTCCAATTATCGCAGGTTGTGCCAATAACCAGCTAGAAGACGAGGTGTTACACAGCACAATTGTGGAATCAAAGGAAATCCTTTATTGCCCAGACTATGTAATCAACGCTGGCGGTTTAATTAATGTTTACGGCGAAATGATTGGAGCAAATGACGAAGAAATTATCGATGGCGTTAGTAGGATTTACGATACGCTGTTTGAGATTTTTTTCAAATCAAAACGAGAAAATATCACCACTCATGAGGCTTCTAAACGTTTAGCTGAAGACCGCATTATGAAAGCAAAAAATCAAAAAATGTTGGCTAAAACTGCGTGAGGAACTAACAATGGAAGACAATACCTTTGCCACATCGGCTTATATCGCTACTTCGCCTGAGAAAGCCTTTGATTACCTGTGCAGTTTGAAAAACTTAGATGATTGGACGCTGTTCAGTCGCATGATAGAACAGGTAGACGAAAATACCTGGATTGGCACGGCATCGGGTTATCAAAGAAATCTTTACTATCACGTGAGAAAGATTGAAAACCCGCTGTTTTATGGGATAGAATGGCACTGCGGTTTTGAGTATAAAAAATACTTTCAAGTTTACCCGGTGCTGTTGTTTCCTCCCAGTTATATAGAACCGGGAACCGAGGAAGAGGGCGTTTATTTTCACTGGCTGAGTTTTGTCGATCCCAAGCGACGGACGCCGATGATTATGCAGGGAATTCATACCGTGCATACATCCGAATGTCGTTCGCTAAAAGCGATTTTGGAACGGCAAGCAGGGCGGACTAGAGCAGCAGAAGGACGTTATGCGATCGCAACCGACACCATGTACATCGACGCCCCGCTGGAATTAGGTTTCGAATATATCAGCAACCTGAAAAACATCGATGAATGGGCGCACCTTTTACGCCCAGACGGCGAGATTACATCCCAGTATGGTGAATTTCGCGACGAATACAACCAAAAGGTAAATGTAACGTTCCGGCTGCATAGCATGAACAATTACTATCTGCTCGAACAAGATTACTTTTACCCCGAATACAAGTTTTATCAGCGCTGTCCTGCCATTCTCATCCCCTGTTCTTATGCCTTTGGCGATCCATCCGCCAGGGGATTTATCCAACATCGAATTACATTCTGGAAAGTAGGCAAAGCTTACCGCCACGGCAAACTTCAAATGGAAGACTTTGGAGCCGAAAGCATGAACGTCAAGCGTTTAGTAGAAGCCAAAGCAGGCAATACAGAAACCTTTGCCCGTGGCATGAGTTATATGCCGCAGCAGAGTCAGGAATTATTAGCAGTTGGTAATGGTAAATAACCAATAAACTTTGGGTTTGGGGCAGGCAAGATGCCCACTCCACAAAACCAACAAAATTATTGTTGGGGCAGGCAAGATGCCCACCCCACAAAGCCAACAAAATTCTTGTGGGGTAGGCAAGATGCCCACCCCACAAAGCCAACAAAATTCTTGGGGCAGGCAAGATGCCCACCCCACAAAGCCAACAAAATTCTTGGGGCAGGCAAGATGCCCACCCCACAAAGCCAACAAAATTCTTGTGGGGCAGGCATTTTGCCCACCCCACAAAGCCAACAAAATTCTTGTGGGGTAGGCGTCCCGCCTGCCAAGATGTCCACCCCACAAAACCAACAAAATTATTGTGGGGTAGGCGTCCCGCCTGCCACTATATCCAATGAAACTCAAGCCATTTACTCTGACATTTCTAACTTTTTTGATTGCCACTGGTTTCAACTCAAAAGCAGCCGTTGCTACATCGCTAAAAATACTTGCCGATGGGCTGAATAATGCACGAGGTTTGACCTTTGATTCTGACGGTAATCTCTACGTTACAGAAGCAGGATTGGGTGGACAAGGAGCTTGCATTCCATCACCCACCAATCAAGGCAATTTATGTTACGGCACAACGGGTGCAGTGACAAAAATAGAAAATGGTAAAACCAAGCGCATTCTTACCGAACTTCCTTCCTTAGCATTAGCCGATGGAACGGGAGCCGCAGGCCCTAATGATATCAAATTTGATGCCAATGGTAAACCTTATGTTTTGATTGGGTATGGGGCGAATCCAGCCTTACGAGATCCCGCATTCGGAAACGCTGAATTGGGAAAAATTATTGCTGCCGACTTTGAGACAAATTCCTGGAAAAGTATTGCCGATTTAGCGAATTACGAACTGGCGAACAATCCCGATCGAGGGGATATAGGTAGCAATCCCTTGGCTTTTTTAATCGATGGAAAGCGAGCGATCGCAGTCGATGCGGGTGCAAACGACTTGCTGGGCGTCGGTACGGATGGGAGCGATTTGCAAGCGATCGCAGTCCTTCCCCAACAAATATTAACCAATCCCATTTTCCCGCCTTCTAACGCCCAACCTTTCGATCCCACGCAAGTTCCATCACCCGATAATTTTGGCAATGCGCCACCCTCTGGCTTTCCCGTTCAAGCAACACCTACAGGTGTAGCAAAAGGCCCCGATGGTGCTTATTATGTCAGCGTATTTACGGGCTTTCCCTTTCCAGAAGGTGGGGCAAAAATCTATCGAGTTGGCGCAGATGATCGACCAACAATTTACGCAGATGGCTTTACCCAACTGACAAATTTAACCTTCGATCCGCAAGGCAATTTGTATGCATTGCAGTACGCAGATCGGTCAGCTTGGAAAGGAAATTTTGATGGTTCCGTCATCAAAATAGCGCCCAATGGGACTCGCACCACCGTTTTTAGTGGGAACGGACTAGAATCCCCCAGCAGCTTGACAATTGGCCCCGATGGTGCAATCTACGTGACTAATAGAAGCGATCGCCCAGGACAAGGACAAATCCTCAGAATAGAAAATCCCAAATCCGTTCCCGAACCTACCTCAGTTCTAAGCATATTAACCCTGGGCATTTTAGGCGTTATAGCGGATTGCAGGCGCATGAGGTAGACCTTCGTTTGTATAGCGGCAGCATTAATGCTGCCGCTATACAAACGAAGCCAAAAGGCTTTACTTCACTCGAAAAGCAATCCGCTGTAATCGCTTGCGAAAAGGCCAATTAATTCCAGATTCTAGGTTGGGCTTACGGGGGTGAAACCCAACCTACTTATAAAGTGTTCTCATTCTTATCAACGATCAATCTCGAAAGCTATGAAACTCAAATCCTTTGCTTTGACAATGTTCGCATTTTCTATTGCCGTTGTTTCTGGAAACCAAGCAGCAGAAGCTGTAACATTAACCAAAATTGCCGAAGGACTTAATAATGCACGAGGTATCACCTTTGGGCCTGATGGTAATATTTATGTTGGAGAAACAGGTTTAGGAGGAAATGGAAATTGCCAGCCATCGCCTTCTACAACAGGTCAGCCAATATGTGCTGGTAATACAGGTTCGGTCACCGTAATTAAACCAGACGGAACCACAAATCGTATATTTGATGGTTTCCAATCCCTGGCATTACAACCTTCTCAGCAACAGGGAGCAGGCCCCCAAGCAGTAAGTTTTGATTCCCAAGGCAATGCTTATCTTTTAGTTGGATATGCTGGTTTTCCAGGCAACCGGGATACAGAATTAAATGCCCTTTCTCTTAATGTTCCATTACCACCAGAGCAATATATTATTGCGCCTCCAGTTGCACCCGATAAAGTATTAAATACTCCTGACTTGGCAAAACTGTATAAAGCCGATTTAAACACCGGGGCACTTTCAACTATTTTTGACTTTGGTAAATACGAACTTCTCAACAACCCTGACGGCGGAGATGTGATTACCAATCCTTATGCGATCGCAATTAAAGGTGATACCGCCTATGTCGCTGATGGCGGTGGAAACAGCATCTACGGTGTCAAACTTGATGGCAGTGATGTCAAAGCAATTCCAGTACCCAAGCAACTCGTAAAAAACCCAATATTCCCACCTCCCGCACCAGGATTGCCCCCTGGAGTAGTACCAGAAATTCCTCCGGCTGAGATACTACTTCAATCAGTACCAACGGGCATAACTCTTGGCCCCGATGGCAATATATATTTTGGCGAATATACAGGTTTTCCCTATCCAGAAGGTGCAGCACGTGTATTCAAACTGGGGCCAAATGACGAGCCAGAAGTTTTCGCGCAAGGGTTTACCGGCATCACCGATCTAACCTTTGATAAAAACGGCAATTTGTTAGTTTTACAATTCACCGATCAGTCAGAGTGGAAGGGTCAAGATTTACGTTTTCTACCAGGTTCTTTAATCCAACTATCTCCTGATGGAACGAGGACAACTTTAGTTGCTGCTGGTCAAGGACTCGAATCCTCTACAGGCATTGCTATCAGTCCTGACAATGAGATATTCATCACAAAACGCGGCGTTGGAACATTAGGAGAAGTCGTCAAACTTGAAAGAACCAAAGTACCGGAACCAGCTTCTATATTTGGTTTGTTCGCAATCGGTGCTTTAGGTGCAGCCTCCAAGCTGAAAAGCAAGCGCAAAGAGTTAGCTAATTGCTAATTGCTAATTGCTAATAGGTAATTGGTCATTGGTTAATGCTTCCCCATTACCGATTACCTATTACCCATTACCCATTAACTATAGGAGTGAAAATCGTGGGTTTAATAAATAATTGGTCAGTTATTGCTGCCATTGCCGGATCTGTGGCTGTAACCACAAGCGCCGTTCCAGCCTTTGCTTTAACTTTGGAATACGAACGCGATATTGGTAGACCAGCTACTTTTCAAAACGGCGATTTTCCCGGAGTTCCAGGAACCCTTGCCGTTCCTCAAGGCATCGGCGTACAAGATTCAACCGGGCATATTTTTATCAGTAATGGTCGCGGGATTGACCGGGTTGATGTTTTCGATAGCCAAGGTAATTATCTGAGAGCAATTGGCAGCACTGGCAAAGGGTCTGGACAATTCGATGAGCCAGCCGACATCAGATTCAATCCCCTTAATGGCAATATGTATGTGGGGGATGTGTTCAACAGTCGCATTAATGTGTTTGAGCCGAACGGCAACTATATTAAATCCTTTGGTCGCTTTAATGGGCCGATTGAAGGTCGTCAATTCTTCGGGCCAGGGGGAATGGATTTTGATGCGGCTGGCAATTTGTATGTGACTGATTTTAGTGGCGATTTTGTCAGGGTATTCAACCCCAATGGTGAACAAATCAGAACGATTGGCAATGCAGGCAGCGCCCTGGGACAATTTTCCGGGCCAGGAGGTTTGATTATCTCCGAAAATACGGGCAGAATTTATGTGAACGACCAGTACAATGGTCGCGTTCAGGTATTAGATTCACAAGCGAACCCACTGTTTGCTTTTGGCACGACTGGTAACGCTCCCGGACAGTTTAAAGAACCTATCGGTATCGATGTGGACGAGTTTGAGAATATCTATGTAGCAGACTCTCAAAACAGCCGCGTCCAAGTATTCGATAAAGACGGTAAACTCCTGACTATTTTTGGCGAGCCTACCCGTAATTCGGCTGGCGAAATTGTTCCACCTCCTGTACCTCCTGCTTTCGGTGGAACCACTCCCTATGGCACTCCCATCGACCTGACTCCGGGCAAGTTTAATTGGTCGGCTGGTTTACATTACGACAAGGATAAGGTTTATGTGGGCGATTTCTTTCAAGGTCGGGTTCAGGTATTAAAAGTAGACAGAGCTTCAGTACCAGAACCTTCTTCAGTATTGGGGTTAATGCTGTTAGGAATTGGCGTGACTGCTGGCAAGTTGAAAAAGAAACATCAGCAGCTTGTCAAATGACACCTTTGTTAAGCAAGGCAGAGCCTCGACAATCTAGTTCCCAGGCTGAGCCTGGGAAGCAGTTAGGTGGGCTGCTGCCTCCTGTTTCCAAGATTAAGCGAGGCAGAGCCTCGACAATCTAGTTCCCAGGCTGAGCCTGGGAACCAGTTAGGTGGGCTGCTGCCTCTGGTTTCCACAGCAAAGGATTAAAAAACCAAAGAAAAGCGCGACGGTTGCAAACTTAAGTTTGTGTTGAATTTTTGTACTCAAAATAGGAGGCTATTTACTGATGGCAACTAATGAATCTAGTGCTAACAACTTAGTTACCGAGGGTAACAACAGCGGCGGCAATTCTTTTGCTGGTATGGGCGGGGGCAGTGGTAATAACAGTAACGATTTAACTAGCCTGCTGCGTCAATCGCCTTTTGGCCCTTTGTTCGATCTTCCTGGAGTTGACGGCCCAGAAGATATTTTCGGTAACCTGGGTTCTTCATCAGGTGGTAGCAATCCCTTTGCTGGCGGTGGTGGCTCCCCCATGATGGGTGGCGATTCACCCTATGGTGGCAATCCTTTCGCCGGTGACAATTTCTGGAATATCTTTGCAGGTGGCGTTAACCCTGCTAACCCTTCCAGTGGCGGAAATACATCGGGAAATAGTGGCGGAAATCCCTTCGCTGGCGGCGGAAATACTTCCGGAAATCCTGGCGGAAATCCCTTCGCTGGCGGCGGAAATACTTCCGGAAATCCTGGCGGAAATAGCGGCGGAAATACTTCCGGAAATCCTGGCGGAAATCCCTTCGCTGGCGGCGGAAATACTTCCGGAAATAGCGGCGGAAATCCCTTTACTGGTGGCGGTAGTAACTCTTTAACTGCTAACAACGCAACTATCGGTAAAGACAACCAGGATCTCAGCAGTAATAATGCCACCATCGGTAATGGAAATTGGCTGCTCGGAACTAACAATGCAACCGTTGGCAATGGTAATTGGAACTTTGGTAAGAACAACCAAGTGATTGGGAATGGCAATTGGCTATTTACTGACAACAACACAGTTTTTGGGAATGGCAACTGGCTACTTGGTGCTAACAACCCAATTATCACTGCTGAGGATGTAATCAACAGCAGCCCAGAGGTTTTTGCGCCCAAAATAGTGAATAATATTCATAACTTGGTTGACTCGGTTTTGGGGCAATTCGGTAAAGATTTTGTTGGTTTAACGGGGAATTTTAGCCCAGGGGAGATGCAGACTTATAACCGACTGATTCTTTCAAAAGACTCCGCTAATAAAGGCAGCAATCCACCTGCGTCGCAGCCCAAGGATATTCCATAACCTACGTCAGCAGTATCGCTGGTGGTTTTAGGACTTGGGTATTTGTTGTGGTCGAGATGCAAAAAAAGGTTGGGAATGGCTAATAGCTAATCGCTAATTGCTAATGGCTAATAGTAAAAAAGTTTTCTGACCATAGCGCAGTTAACAAACAAGCTTGCCTGCCAGCAATTAGCAATTAGCAATTAGCAATTAGCAATTACCAATATGCTTACTTCAATTCATGGAATTTCCGAACTTCTAAATAGCTGGCTTTCCCAGCAAGTGACTCAGGAAGGTTTCGCTTGGCTCAGTGAGAAACAAAAGCAAATTTCTGCTGATGCCAATGTGCGTGTTTTCTTTGCGGCTTTTAGTGCAGTGCCTCGTTATACCGGCAAAGAAAAGCTTGAACTAACACACTCGGATTTGCAAGCAGCAGATAGAATGCGAAGGGATTGGTATCCCGGTGATTGGAGCGTCGATCAAGCGGCTCGCACTTTGCTGGTACTTGCTTTGCCACAGGAGGATATGCAGAAATATTTGCGATCGCTAGATCAAATCTTCTCCACTGCTGACGTAGGCGAGTTGGTCGCTCTGTATCAAAGTTTACCCTTATTACCCTATCCAGAACAGCTTCGCAAAAGAGCGGCGGAAGGCGTGCGAAGCAATATGACCAGTGTTTTCAATGCTGTGGCATTACGCAACCCTTATCCGGCAGATTATTTTGACAACATTGCTTGGAATCAAATGATACTAAAAGCTTTGTTTGTCGGCAGTCCTCTGCATTCAATTCAAGGTTTCGATCGCCGTGCCAATCCAGAATTAGCGCGAATGCTAATCGATTATGTCCGCGAACGTTTGGCGGCGAAACGCTCAGTTTCTCCCGAACTTTGGCACGCTGTAGAGCAACTTGCGGATGCCGAATTATTAACCGAGATCCCCGACTTCTTAGCAATCAGGAATTAACCATGTTTAGCAACAACATGAAATTTATCGATCCTCACATTCACATGACCTCTCGCACGACTTACGATTACTTGGTCATGAAAGAGTATGGCATTGTTGCGGTGATTGAGCCATCTTTTTGGTTAGGGCAACTTCGCACAAATGCTGGAAGTTTCAAAGATTACTTTAGCAGCATTGTCGGGTGGGAAAGGTTTCGATCTAGTCAATTTGGCATCCAACACTATTGCACGATTGGGTTAAATCCCAAAGAAGCCAATAATGAGGCATTGGCAGAAGAAGTGATGGAATTACTGCCGCTTTATGCTTGTAAAGAAGGAGTGGTGGCGATTGGTGAAATTGGCTACGACGATATGACACCAACCGAGGATAAGTATTTCCGTTTACAGCTAGAATTAGCCAAAGAATTAGATACTTTGGTGTTAATTCATACGCCACATCGCAACAAAAAGGCGGGGACATCGCGCAGCATGGATGTGTGTATCGAACATGGTTTAGATCCGTCCCGCGTTATTATCGATCACAACAATGAGGAAACGGTTGAAGAGGTACTAAATCGAGGTTTTTGGGCAGCTTTTACGATTTATCCTCAGACAAAAATGGGTAATGCCAGGATGGTGGAGATTGTAAGGCAATATGGGTGCGATCGCATTATCGTTGACAGCAGTGCAGATTGGGGAATCAGCGACCCTCTAGCCGTGCCTAAAACCGCCCAGTTGATGTTAGAAATGGGCATTCCAAAAGCACATGTACAAGCCGTTTGTTACGAAAATGCTCTAACAGCATATAGCCAAAGCGGTCAGATGAAAGAATCCGACTGGTTAGAAATAAATCCTGTTGACCAGCGCCAGCTTTATAACGGAAATTCTGTGTTACGAGGACAGTCGCCACTGGTAGAATCTACCCGCGATTTTGCATTGATTGAATAGCTAATGGCTAATAGCTAATGGCTAATGGCTAATGGTTAATGGCTAATGGCTAATGGCTGGTTAATGGTCAAGAACAATTAGCTACCCTGGTTTGTTTTTTACTACATTTAAGAGCAATTAGCCATTAGCAATTAGCAATTAGCAATTAGCAAAAAAGGAGACTTACAATGAATTTTAACCGTTTGTGGCCTTATCTACAGCTAATGCGACCAGCCAATATCGTTACTGCTTGGGCAGATATTTTAATTGGCTTTGCAGCTTCGGGGGCGGTAGTTTCCCTAAATCAAGTGGTAGAAGGACAGGCAAATTCTGCCAATTTAGCGACACTTGCTTGGTTATTATTAGCAACCACGGGTCTTTACGGAGGCGGCGTCGTTTTTAACGATGTATTTGATGCCGAACTCGATGCAAAAGAGCGACCAGAAAGACCTATTCCCAGCGGTCGGACATCTTACCAAAATGCCATCAAGCTGGGAGGGTTGCTGTTAGTTATTGGTGTAGTAGCAGCTTTACAAGTTTCGTTGTTAAGCGGAATTTTAGCTGCTAGCGTTGCTTTGGCTGCTTTGTTATACGATTCCTTGTGCAAGCACCATCCAATTTTTGGCCCAATTAACATGGGCATTTGTCGCGGTGGTAACTTATTAATCGGCGTTAGTGCCGTACCAGCAATGGTGCAAGAACGTTGGTTTTTGGCTTTAATTCCTATTGCATACATTGCTGCTATTACTGCGATTAGTAGGGGTGAAGTACATGGTGGAAAAACAAGTACGGGAGTGCTATCGCTGCTGCTGATTGGCGCAGTCATAGGCGGAATTTTGGCGCTGGGGATGCTAGAAAAATATGAAATTATTGTGGCTTTACCGTTCGTTATTTTATTTGCTGGACGGGTGTTGCCTCCTTTTTTAAAAGCCGTCCGCGAACCAAGTTCAGAACAAATTCGCATGGCAGTTAAGGCGGGTGTATTGTCGCTGATTGTTTTGGATGCAACTGTTGCTGCTGGTTTCGCGAATTGGCCTTATGGATTGTTAGTTTTGAGTTTGTTGCCAATTTCAATAAAGTTGGCGCAAATGTTTGCTGTTACTTAAAGACGATCCCCCCTAACCCCCAATGCCTTGGGGGAAGCCTCTTTTGCTGCCATGATTGGTATATTAAACCGCGAAGACGCGATAGACGCTTTCTTCGGCGCACCCGTTGGGTAGGACGCGAAGGAAGAAAAAGGAAGAAGAAAGAAGAAGGAAGAAGTAAATAATCTTCTACTTGGAAGGGAGTAACTCTTCAAGAAAGCCCCCCAAGGCATTGGGGGTTGGGGGGGATCGCGATCGCTTGTCCTTACAATTAATTTGGGTGACTTCTATGCAGCTTTTAGACAATGGGGTAAAAAGTTCTATTCCCGCGTTTACCGCCGATTCTTCATCTCTTACTAACGCAACACCAAAAAACATTACCGTTATCGGTGGAAGCGGTAGAATGGGACAATTATTCGTGCAGCAATTATCGGCGGCTGGTCATAATGTTAGCATTCTCGGAAGCAAGGGCTGGGATGATGCCGATACATTACTGAGTCAGGCAGATTTAGTATTAGTTTCCGTTCCGATTGAACGAACGATTGATATTATCAAACTTGCGGCTAAATACCTGTCTCCAACTACAGCATTGGCTGATATTACCAGTATTAAAACTCAGCCATTACAAGCAATGCTTGAATATCACCAAGGGCCGGTAATTGGCTTGCATCCAATGTTTGGGCCAAAGGTAAAATCGTTTTCCGAACAAAAATTTGTCGTTTGTCCGGGCAGAAATGAAGAAACGTTTCAATGGTTATTAAACTGGATTAAAACTTTGGGAGGTAATATAATTGTATGTACGCCCGAAGAACATGACCGCCTCATGGTTTTTGTTCAAGCAACGCAGCATTTTTCTCGGTTTAGTTTGGGTGCGTTCGTCACAGAGGAACAAGTTGATTTAAACCGGAGTTTGTTGCTGTCAACTCCCAATTATCAACAAGAGATAGATATCGTCAAGGGTTTGTTTGCCCAAAATCCTCAGTTATGTGTCGAAATTATGCTGGCAACAGAAGAAAGATGTCAAGCGATCGCACACTTGGCAAGTACCTACAATCGCTTGGCGCAGCTAGTAGAACAAAAAGACCGCTCTGGTTTAATTCAAGAGTTTGAAAAAGCTAAAAGGTTTATTTCCAATTTTTGATTTTAAAAGCTTTAATTGAACACGAGCCAAAATTATGACTCTCAGCATTCAGCAAAAAACCACTTTCAATCTGCAACCTATCCACCAATCCGTTAGCGTTAATTTCCGTTATGACGTTCATTTTACCACGGGTTTGTTTCACTTAGATAATCCTTTGTTAGCGCAAGTAATTGCAGCAAATAAAGAAGCACTTCCGCGTCGTTGCATTGCCATTGTGGATGCAGGATTGTTGCGCCATCATCACAGATTGATAGAGGAAATTACAGCTTACGCGCAGAAATATCAAGATGTTATAACGCTGGTGGGAGAGGTGGCGATCTCTCCTGCTGGAGAAGCAGCTAAAAACGACCCCAAGCTGTTAGAAAAAATTCATTTAACTATCGAGCAAGCAGGATTGTGCCGTCATTCTTATGTGTTAGCAATTGGAGGTGGAGCCGTATTAGATATGGTCGGATATGCAGCAGCAACCGCTCACCGAGGAATTCGATTAATCCGCATTCCTACAACTGTATTAGCACAAAATGATTCGGGAGTCGGCGTGAAAAATGGCATCAATGCTTTTGGTAAAAAGAACTTTTTAGGCACATTTTCGCCGCCTTATGCTGTCTTAAACGATTTTAATTTTTTGACTACTTTGGATGACCGCGATTGGCGTTCTGGTGTAGCAGAAGCTATCAAAGTCGCGCTGATTAAAGAGCGGAAATTATTTGAGTTTATTCAAGCAAATGTGCGCGGGGTTACTTATCGAAATCCGCACATCATGCAACAGATAATCTATCGCTGCGCCCAGTTACACCTACAGCATATTGCCACAAGCGGCGATCCGTTTGAAATGGGTTCATCACGTCCTTTAGATTTCGGTCATTGGGCGGCACATCGACTAGAATATTTAACAGACTACCGCCTGCGTCACGGTGAAGCAGTCGCCATCGGAATTGCGCTCGATAGCACCTATTCTTACCTAGCTGGATTACTTTCATGGCAGGATTGTCAGCAGATATTAAATACCCTAAAAGCATTAGGCTTTACCCTATACGTACCCGAAATGGGAGAGCAACATCAACCGGGAAATCCCCGTTGTTTATTCCAGGGGTTAACTGAATTTCGGGAACACTTGGGAGGAGAATTAACTTTGATGCTACTCCAACGCATTGGACAAGGAATTGAAGTTCACGAAGTCAACATTTTCTTGTACGTGCAAGCCATTTCTATTTTGCGCGAATTGGCTTAATTACCAGTTGCGTAGGGGCGGGTTTTACCAACCGTATGTAGCAATAATCGACAGTTGTTATATAGCGAATTGCAGCCATAAAAGGTACACCTTCGTTTGTGTAGCGGCAGCATTAATGCTGCCGCTACACAAACAAAGCCAGAAGGCTGTACTTCACTCATTTGCAATCGGCTGTAAACCCGCCCCCTATCGCTTGTTAGCATACAGTTAACCAATTAGCAATTAGCAATTAGCAATTAGAATATTATGAAAGCAACAAATAGCAATTTTCAATTAACCTATTGTACAAACATTCACCCCGGAGAAGAATGGCAGCAAGTCTTTGCTAACCTAGAAAAATACGTTCCCAATCTCAAAACACAGCTAGCACCAGAAAAACCTTTTGGCATTGGGTTGCGGTTAGCAGATGTAGCAGCAAGGCAACTGCTAGAAAAAGACGCGCTGATGCAATTTAAAACTTGGCTGATTCAACAAGAGCTTTACGTATTTACATTGAATGGATTCCCTTACGGGGGCTTTCATCATCAGGTAGTAAAAGACCGAGTTTATGCACCGGATTGGAGCAAAAGAGAACGCCTAGACTATACATTACGGTTAGTAAAAATTTTGGCATTCCTGTTACCAGAAGGCACAGACGGCGGGATTTCTACACTGCCACTATCCTATAAGCCTTGGTTTAAAGAAGACAAATCCACTTGGGAATCAACACTACACAGCAGCAGCATTAACCTAGCTTTAGTAGCGGCGGAAATGGCACGCATTCGGGAACAGACGGGGAAACTGCTGCACGTAGATTTAGAGCCAGAACCCGATGGTTTGATTGAAAATTCAACCGAAGTAATTGATTTTTTTCAAAATTGGTTATTACCCATCGGTGGTGCATTTTTAGCCAAAGGTTTGGGGATTTCCCAAGCAGCCGAACAGCGATTGCTCGACCACATTCGCGTTTGTTACGATACCTGCCATTTTGCTGTGGAATACGAAGAGCCGCTATTAGTTTTTAAGCGGTTTCAAGCGGCTGGAATTCAAATTGGCAAGATTCAAATTAGTGCGGCGCTGCGGGTGATGATACCCCAGGATTTGCAGCAGCGAAGTTTAATTGTTCAAAGGTTGCGTCCTTTTGCCGAGTCTACTTATTTGCACCAAGTTATCGAGCGTCGCGTTGACGGAACGTTGCATCATTATCCCGATTTGGTAACAGCATTACCCTATCTTGAACGGGTAGATGCCCAAGAGTGGCGCATTCACTTTCACGTGCCAATTTTTATCCGCGATTACCAACTATTGCATTCTACACAAGACGACATTATAGAAGTTTTAGAACTGCTTGGGAAAAACAATGCTTGCCAACATTTGGAAATTGAAACTTACACCTGGGATGTCTTGCCGCCGGAAATGAAAATGGATTTGTTAGCCTCTATCCAGCGGGAGTATGAGTGGGTTTTGCTTTTGATTAAGTAGTTGTTTGTTAATCGGGTTGGTGCCGTACTCTCGGCTAACGCACCCTACGGTTATGAAATTCCCCAAAAGGGGGATTTTATTTATAACCGTAGGTAGATGTTTATTTGGGATTTTTATACCAAAATTGGTTGATTTACCTTTTGTTAATACACAGGGTTTAAATAACCCTTAACCAGGTTTTGAAGATGACGCAGAGAGATGGCAAAACTACCAACGGCAACGACGGTTTTCAAAAGCAACCCAAGCTGATTGTCTCTACTTCTTCAGAGCGAATCAATGGGGCAAATGCGCCTCTTTCACCCGTGGCACAAAATCCCAAACCTTATGCCCAAAAGCGATCGCAAGCTAAAATGGCTTCCAACTCCGATCAACCGCCAAAGGAAACGCCAAGAGCGGCAGCGCAAACCGGATGGTGGGAACGACTGAGTTTGAAAAATAAAGCAATTATCTGCGCGATCGCAATCCCTGTGTTACCGGGCGCGATCCTTGGTACAACCACTTATGTTTTGGGTAATAATGGTGTATTAATTGGCACAGTTTTGTCCTTGGGTGTAGAGATTGCGATCGCTATTTTTCTAGTCCAATATCTCATTCGCCCCATCTTACGAGTTGCCACCGCCGTCAAGCATTTAGGAGGAGGTAAACTTGATACGCGCATAAAAGTTGAAACTGAAGATGAACTTGGCATTTTAGGCACTAGCATTAACCAGCTAGCAGATCAACTTCAGATTCTCTTAGCAGAAAAAGAAGCCGTTGCCAGACAAGATAGATTATTAAGCAACATAGCTTGGAGAGCGCGTCAAGCAACAGACATACAAGATTTTAGTAACAAAATTATGGCGGGAGTTCGACGAGTTCTTAATGTCGATCGCGTCATCATTTATCGCTTCAATTCTGACTGGAGCGGCACTATTGTTGCCGAATCTGTTGCCCCCGGTTGGACAAGATCTATGGACGAAACAATCGACGATCCTTGTTTTCGGATGAATTATATTGAGCAATACCAAAACGGGCGCGTCAGAGCGATCAACGACATTTACAACGAACCGGGATTAAACGATTGCCACATTCTGACTTTGGAACAATTTGAAGTCAAAGCCAATCTAATCGCACCGATGAAACAAGGCAATCAATTGATGGGTTTACTCATCGCCCATCAATGTAGAGAACCGCGAGTTTGGCAGCAATCGGAAATCGATTTTTTCGTTCAATTAGCCACTCATATAGAATATGCACTTGACCATATAAGTTTTATCCAACAACTGCAAGCCTCCGCCAAAAGAGAACGTTTATTAGGTGACATTGCTTGGAAAGCACGTCAAGCAGCAAACTGCCAAGAACTTTTGAGTACGGCACTTTCTGGAATTCGTAAAGTCCTCAACGTCGATCGCGTTATTGCTTATCGTTTTAATCCAGATTGGAGCGGTACTGTTGCTGCGGAATCAGTCGCCGCTGGTTGGACAAGAGCAATGAACGAAAATATTGATGACCCTTGTTTTCGCGATCGCTATGTTCAGCAGTACCAAAATGGGCGCGTCAGAGCGATCAACGATATTTACAAAGAACCGGGATTAAGCGATTGTCACATCCTCACTTTGGAACAATTTGAAGTCAAAGCCAATCTCATCGTACCGATCCGAAAAGACAATCAATTAGTCGGTTTACTCATCGCTCATCAATGTTCCCAACCTCGCAATTGGAAGCAGTCAGAAATCGACTTTTTTGTTCAGGTGGCGATTCATATTGAATATGCCTTTGCTCACGTCAGCTTTATCAAACAATTAGAAGAAGCACGCACGTCTGCGGAAGCAGTTTCGATTGAACAACGCCAACAAAAAGAAGCATTGCAAGCACAACTGGAAAGATTTCTACAACAGATCCAAGGAGCATTTCGAGGCGATTTAACCGTGAGGGCTGAGGTGACAGAGGGGGAAATGGGAACGATCGCTGACTTTTTTAACGCTCTAATTGAGAACTTGCAGCAAATTGTTTTGCAAGTACAATCAGCCGCCGATGCTGTAACGCAAACTGCCAAAGTGAGCGAAATTGATGTTAAAAGACTTTCCGACGAAGCGCAGCGACAATCAGAAGCGATCGCTGCTACCCTCCAACAAATTCAAGTCATGGCAAATTCTATCCAAAACGTTGCCACTAGCGCTCAACAAGCGGCGCTAAAAGTACAGGAAGCCAATCAAACCTTACAAGTCGGTGATAAAGCCATGAACAAAACCGTTGCCGGAATTTTAGCCATCGAAAAAACCTTTGAAGAAACTGCTTTTAAAGTCAAATGTTTAGGTCAATCTTCTCAAAAAATATCTAGAGCTAGTAGCTTAATCAAAGACTTAGCAAATCAAACAAATATTTTAGCCTTAAATGCCTCAATAGAAGCCAAAGGAGCCGGTATTGAAGGCGAAGGATTTGCCGTTGTAGCCGCAGAAGTGCGTACCCTAGCCGAACAATCAGCCGTCGCCACTAAAGAAATAGAACAAATCGTCGAAGAAATTCAAATAGAAACTAATGAAGTTGTTACAGCGATGGAAGTTGGCATGAATCAGCTTAGTACCGGCACTAACCTGGTGAAAACAGCCAGATCTAAACTCAACTCAATCGCCGCAGTTAGCGCCCAAATTCGCATCCTTGTACAAGAAATGGCTCAAGCTGCAACCTCTCAGATGCAGACATCTTTAGACCTGACTCAAACCATACAGGAAGTCGCCACAATTGCCAACCAAACTTCAGAACAATCCCAAGCTGTTGCTGAGTCTTTTACTAAACTATTAAAAGTAGCTAATGAACTGCAAGAAAGCGTGGCGCAATTCAAAATTCGCTAATGGCTAATGGCTGGCTAATGGGACGTCAAAAACAACAAAATTCACCGAGCAATTAGCAATTAACAATTAACAATTAACAATTAGCAATTAGCAAATCAATGATGCCCAAACTCGATATCGATGACGAAAATTACAATTTTTATTGCCTGCTACAATGCCTTGAGTCAGGAATACTAACGTTACGGCAAGAACATAGTATCAATAAAATACATAGCCTGATGCGAATTGCCCATTCGATTAAAGGCGGTGCAGCTTGTGTTGGCTTAACTGGGATTCAAACATTAGCCCATCAGTTGGAAAATATTTTTAAAGTTTTATATCAAGAAAATATTGAAGTTGACCAAGAGTTAGAAGAACTGTTGCTGCAAGCTTACGATTCGCTGCGATCGCCCCTACTAGCTCAAATTCAAACTGGTCAATGCGACACCGATGCTCACCATGAAAAATTAAAACAAATATGCGATCAAATAGAGGCTAACCTCGGAGCGAACTTAGCAGAAGAAACCGAGTCAAAAGAAGTGGAAACAGATGAGGATATCGCACAGGTTTTGTTCGCTGAAGACGTGGCGCGGGGATTGGAATGCTGGGAAATGTTGTTAAGCAATCCTCAGATGCCAGAATTAGTAGAAAAATTAAAGATTCAGGCGGAAGTTTTTGCCAGTATTGGACAATTTTTAAACCTGCCTGCTTTTGTTGCGATCGCTCAAACCACCATTTCCGCTTTGCAAATCAATCCACAACAAGTTAAAACCATCGGAAAACTTGCCGCCAAAGACTTTCGAGCCATTCAAACCGCAGTTTTAGGTGGCTCGCGATCGCCCAATATAAAACCTTGCAGTGAGTTAGTAAATCTGGCAAAATTTGAAACACAAAATGCTAACAATGTCAAGCAAGATGTCCCACCTGAAGTAGAAAGAGAAGAAAGAGAACAAAATCCTAAGTTGGGAGTGCGAGTAGACTTAGAACGCTGGGAACTTCTCAACAATTTAGTGGGAGATTTAGTCACTCAAGAAAGCAGTTTTATTTTGCAACAACAACAACAAAAGGAAATCGTTGAAACAATATCGCAAAGATTAAATCGCTTAAATAAGCTGACTCGCAAATATTTGAGCAGAGGAGCAGCAAAGCATCGCCAATTACCCATTGCTTTGTCACATACAGTAGCCGAAGAAATTGCACAACTGCAAGCAGCGCTACAAGACATTACTCTCGCTCAGCAGCAAGTGCAACAAATTATCAAAAAAAGACAACAGACCCTGAAGCAATTGCAAACGAACCTGTTACATGCTCGAATGCTGCCGATTGGAAACTTATTAAATCGGTTTTCTCGGATGGTACGAGACTTGGCTGTTAAAAACCACAAGCAAATCAACCTTCAGCTAGTGGGAATGAATACCTTAATAGATAAAGCAATTTTAGAAAAGCTTTATGACCCATTAATTCATCTGGTACGCAACGCCGTCGATCACGGCATCGAGACGCCCTCAGTGCGGCAAGCTAATGGTAAATCTGCCACAGGTACGATTACTATCCGCGCTTATCATCGGGGAAATTATACTTATATTGAATTGCAAGATGATGGTCAAGGAATAGACGAAGAAAAAATAGTTCGTCGCGCGATCGCATTAAATTGGCTATCTTCCTATCAGGCAGAAACATTACCCAAAAACCGCTTGTATGAGTATTTATTTGCCCCCGGTTTTTCCACCGCGGCGAAAGTAAGCGAACTTTCCGGACGCGGCTTTGGCTTGGAAGTTGTGCGGCTTCAAGTCAATGCTTTAAAAGGAGACATTAGCGTCATTTCTTGTCGGGGAAAAGGAACAAAATTTACTCTGCGCTTGCCTTTTACCTTGACCATTACCAAGCTATTGGTATTTGGCGTTGACGCGAATATTCTGGCAATTCCTGTCGATAGTCTAGTTGCGATCGCCGCCGTTACAGAACCACAAATAATCACCGATCGAGAACAGCAGTATTATTCTTACCAGGGACAAATCGTTCCCGTCTACTCTCATTTTTTACCATCTGCTTATAGCTATCCTTGCACGCCACCTGAAAAAAACCAATATAAAGGTTCCTGTCCTTGGCAAGAATATGGAAAATTTTTTTTGCTGTTAATTTCAGGCAAAAATAAAATAATTGCTCTCAAAATTGACCGAATTTTAATCGAACAAGATTTAGCAATTAAACCATTTGGTGATGCGATCGCTCCGCCGCCTTACCTTTATGGCTGTACAATTTTGGGGAACGGAAATTTGGTTCCTGTAATAGATGGAACCGAGTTAGCAGGGTGGCTTCAACAACACAAACCCATGCCGAATCATCCTATCTCGAACTAGCCAAACAAACACAGGAATTACGCAAACCACCTTTGTTTCTATGAAAAATCGTCGCAAGAGAACCAGAGATCGCAGCAAGAAACTTTGGTGATAGGATCGTCGTGGGTAAGTCCTGAAACAATTAAAGGTATGGCTTGACAAAATTTGTACATTCTGGCTGACCGCGTTGGGGTTGGGTACAAGCTCTAATTTCAATATTTCCCGGCCCCATATCGCCGTAATATTCCTCTCGTCTGTTCAAAAAGAGAGATTCTGGATATTTTTTCCCTTGTCTATCTTCGAGGTAATCGGTTCTTGGCAGAAGTTCTCCCGTAGTTTTGACCCAAGTAGCATTGCAACGCCTGGAATATCTCAGTTCAACCTTAACCACTGAAGGCGAGAGATAGCAGTCTCTAGAGGTGATTGTGATTCCGTCCTTGTCGCATTTATTATCCACCGGGTCGCGTCCGATACAGGAATAGCCACTGCACAAAGGTCGATCTATAACTGTATTTTTTACTAGAGTTATTCCTAATGAAAGGATTGCAGCAATTAGCAATAGGGAAAATGGCTTATAAAAATAACGAAAAGGTTGTTTGCACCAATCTTGCCAAGCAGTCGGTACAACAGCTGGGTTTTGACAAATTATCGGCAACCAACTAACACCCGGATATTGCTTTTCCCAGCTTTCCAACTTGCGCCGCGCTTCCAGTACCGCCGCATAAAAAGGTTTGTTATTAGCAAAAGCACTCAAGAAATCCTGTAAAAATTCTTGTGCTACAGAATCTGGTACGGGTTCTCGCATCACAATACACTGGGGTAAATGCAACTTGGCTAACTGATTCGCCAATCCCAAACCATCGCAAGAGTTAAAAATGGCTAGCTGCAACCCGCGTTTAATCGCCGTTTCGAGAGCATTTTTTAACTCGTTGATTGCTAAACTTTCCTCCTGATTTATTTCAAACCAACCAATTTGACCATCGCTTTGACTAAAACTGTGACCGGCAAAAAAGAAGATATGCCAACCTTGTTCGTCCCAAAGCTGTTCAAATAACTGCTTCCGCGTTGGTTGCTTTAGAAATTTAATATTTGCGCCGCGCTGGCGTAAGTTTTCCAGTACCTGGCGGTCAAACTCGATATTAATATTATCGCTATTGCCAAGGATGGCTAAAATTCTAACTTTTGACCGTTTCTTATTGTACGGTTGACCGTTGGGGGATTCGTATTCTGGCGTACTTAAGGCAATTTCTGCTTGCTTGTAACACTCGGCGAATAAATCCCAAGCTTGCCAGGGAAGCTGTCGCATGCGGATATCTTCGGTTTGAATAATGACTCGAATTTCCTCATCTTTGTGCAAGTATTGCTGCAATTTATCCCGAATTTTTTGCCATTCTCCGCCAGAATTGAGCCAGTTGTTGAATTGTGCTGCTAATTCGTTTGACGAGTCGTGGCAGGAAGATTTAGTCACCTTTCTGGATTTGATGCGACAACGAGAACCTGGATTTACTGTATTGTGAAAAGCTTGTTGCCATTGGCGGAATGATTCGGGAATATTAGGTGCTGGTGGAAGATTGCCGAGAATTCTAGTTTTAGAATTAGTGCCATCTTCCCCTATTTCCAAAATTACCGGAAATCCTTGCTCAAAACTGCCATCCAGCAGATGCAAAACTACCAGCTTTCCCATATTTATTTCCCTGTTTTAACCGATTGCTGTATTACATCTATTGGTTATATGGTGCGCTGATTATGCGCGATGCCTTTAACGAGTTCCCAGGTTCTACCTGGGAATGCACCTCCCTTGAGGCTCCTGCCTCTTTTAGGTGCAACTGGAGGCAGAACCTCCCGCCAGTCGTTTAACGAGTTCCCAGGTTCTACCTGGGAATGCACCTCCCTTGAGGCTCCTGCCTCTTTTAGGTGCAACTGGAGGCAGAACCTCCCGCCAGTCGTTTAACTCGTTTAACGAGTTCCCAGGTTCTACCTGGGAATGCACCTCCCTTGAGGCTCCTGCCTCTTTTAGGTGCAACTGGAGGCAGAACCTCCCGCCAGTCGTTTAACGAGTTCCCAGGTTCTACCTGGGAATGC